>JBFXGQ010000411.1:0-4734 GCA_050177915.1 Pseudodonghicola sp.
GCGGTCGTTGGCCAGCTGGGCATCGTGGGCCAGCTGGTTGTATTTGTCGATGATCTGCTGCGGCGTGCCGCGCACCTTCCCCTCGGGACCGGAACTGTCAAAAACGCGGTTTACGACATTTCCGCCAGACGGGCGGCTGCGGTTCGACTTCGACCGCGAACGGGATTTGGACGATCTCATATACCTAACGTCAGCCTTGTATTCATTGCCGTATGATCCTGGCTGCGCCTCATGCGCTGTGTCACTTGGCCGGATCTGCGACTTTTCGGGCTTGGCGTTGCAGGGAGGCCGCGAGAGCCTCATCCATAGCAACGCTTTTGAGTAAACATGTCCTGACGGCCCAGACAAGGGGGGGAGGGAAAAAAAGTGACGTTTTTTCCCTCCCCCGACAATGTTTTGCAACAGGATCCGGGATGTTACCGCAACCGGGCGCGGATCACCCTGTCGCGGCCGTCCAGGTCGGGGATCACCGCCAGATCGGCCAGCCCGGCGCGTTCGAAAAGCGCGCAGACCGCCGTCGCCTGGGTCGGGCCGATCTCGACCAGCAGCCGGCCGCCGGGGACGAGATGGGCGCCGACATCGGCGGCGATGCGCCGATAGGCGCCCAGTCCGTCGCCGAAGTCGGTCAGCGCCAGATGCGGCTCGTGCCGGCGCACCTCGTCCGCCAGCCCCGCCATCTCGTCGGCGGCGATATAGGGCGGGTTCGACACGATCAGGTCGAACTGCCCCGCGACGTTGGAGAACCAGTCCGATTGCAGGATCTCGGCGCGCGCCTGCACCCGGTGCAGCACCGCGTTGGCGCTGGCCTGCAGGCAGGCGGCCTCGCTCAGATCGACGCCGACGCCGGTGGCCTCGGGCCGTTCGGCCAGCAGGGTGACCAGGATGCAGCCCGAGCCGACGCCCAGATCCAGCACCCGGTCGAAGGGCTCGGCCAGCGCCGCCTCGATCAGCGTCTCGGTCTCCGGCCGCGGGTCCAGCACGTCGGAGGACACCTTGAAGCGGCGGCCGTAGAATTCGCGTTCGCCCAGCAGATGCGACACCGGCACCCGGATGGCGCGCAGCGCGATCAGCTGCTCGTAGCGCTCGGCGATATCGTGCTCCAGCTCCTCCGGCGCGATCAGGGTGACGCGCGCCGCCTCGATCCGCGCCGCATGGGCCAGCAGCACGCGGGCGTCGCGGGCGGGATTGTCCACCCCCGCCGCGCGCAGCCTTGCGGCCGCCGCCGCCATCGCCTGGGCTGCGGTCAGGCCGCTCATTGCCCCATCTCGGCCAGCATGCGGGCCTGATCGTCGGCGGTCAGCGCGTCGATCACCTCCTCCAGATCGCCCTGCATCACCTGATCCAGCTTGTAGAGCGTCAGGTTGATGCGATGATCGGTCATCCGGCCCTGCGGGAAGTTGTAGGTGCGGATGCGCTCGCTGCGGTCGCCCGACCCCACCTGGCTCTTGCGTGCCTCGGAGCGGGCGTCATGCGCCTTCTGCCGCTCCCTGTCATAGAGCCTGGTGCGCAGCACCTGCATGGCGATCTCGCGGTTGCGGTGCTGCGATTTCTCGGAACTCGTCACCACGATGCCCGAGGGCATATGGGTGATGCGCACCGCGGAATCGGTGGTGTTCACATGCTGGCCGCCGGCGCCCGAGCTGCGCATGGTGTCGATGCGGATGTCGTTCGGGTCGATCTTGATATCGACGTCCTGCGCCTCGGGCAGCACCGCCACGGTGGCGGCCGAGGTATGGATGCGCCCGCCGCTCTCGGTCGCGGGCACCCGCTGCACCCGGTGGACGCCGGATTCGTATTTCAGCCGGGCGAAGACATTGTCGCCGCCGATCCGCACCACGGCCTCCTTGACGCCGCCCAGCTCGGTCTCCTGCTGCTCGATCACCTCCCAGCGCCAGCCGCGCGCCTCGGCATAGCGCTGGTACATGCGCAGCAGGTCGCCGGCAAACAGCGCCGCCTCGTCGCCCCCCGTCCCAGGCCGGATCTCGAGGATCGCCGAACGGGTGTCGGCCTCGTCCTTCGGCAGCAGCGCCAGTTCCAGCGCATGCTCCGCCTCGGGCAGCCGCGCCTTCAGCGCCGGGATCTCCTCCTCGGCCAGCTCGCGCATGTCCGGGTCGGCCAGCATCGCCTCGGCCTCGGCCAGATCGGCGCGCAGGCCGCGCCAGGCCTCGATCTTGTCGACCACCGGCTTGAGGTCGGAATATTCGCGCGCCAGCACGGCGATATCGCCGCCGGCGGCATCGGCCATCGCGGCTTCGAGGTACTGAAACCTCTGGCGGATCTGTTCTAGACGTTCTTCGGGAACCATTGGCGCGGTGTCCTCTATCGCGGGGGTTTGGTCAAGAGGCATGCCATGCTACCCTGCGCCCGGTGACCGAGCCGGAGGCCGCATCCGATGATCCGCCGCGCCGCCCTTGTTGCGCTGACCGCCCTGCCCGCCTTCGGCGCGCCGGGCCGGGCCGATGTGATCGGCCCCGGCGGCAAGGTCCGCGACTGCTATTGCACCGACAGCCGCGGCGGCCGGGTCGAGCTGGGCGAGACCATCTGCCTGCAGGTCGACGGCCGCGCCTTCATGGCGCAGTGCCAGATGTCGCTGAACGTGCCGATGTGGCGCGAGGTGCAGCCGGGCTGCCTGTCATCCCGCCTCGAAGGCCCTGAGCCAGCCCTCGACCCGGGCGCGATTGACGCCCAGATCCGAGCGGCCGAAGCGCAGCCGGCCGTAGATCTTCAGCATCTGACCCTGCTGCTGCACCGTGGTGTAATCGGGAAAGCCGAACACGCGCGAGCGGGTGACATAGGTGATCATCCCCTCGGCGACGGAGCCCGCCAGCACCCGCGTGCGCGGGGTGGCGCGGATGATCGCGTCGAGCCGCGCCAAGGCGCCCGGTCCTGCCAGAATCCGGCGTTTGACCCCGCCCGTCAGATCGGCGTTCTCTGACACCCCGGGCGGACGGTGCCAGACCGCCGGATCGCCGGGCACCAGCCGGATATAGCCCAGCGCGATCACCGCCAGCAGCAGCGCAACCCAGATCCCCATCGCGACACGTCCCATCTCCGCCCCTCCCCGGCGGCGGCGCCGCTGTCTGTGCGGGGCCGTTCCGCTAGGAGGATCACATCAGCATCGTCCAGCCCAGCAGACAAATGATCGCGGTGGCCACATGGGCGCCGGCGACTGCAGTGATGCCCGAGGGATCGAAGGGCGGCGACACCTCGACCACATCGCCGCCCTTGATGTTGATGCCGCCCAGCCCGCGCAGGATCGCCGCCGCCTGGGCCGAGCTCAGCCCGCCCCAGACAGGCGTGCCGGTGCCCGGCGCGAAGGCCGGATCGAGACAGTCGATATCGAAGGTCAGATAGGTCGGATGGGTGCCCAGAATGGCGCGGATCTTCTCGACCACCGCCGCGGGGCCGATCGCATGCACCTCGGCCGCGTCGATGATGTTGACCCCCAGCGTGTCGGCGTTGCTGGTGCGGATGCCCACCTGGACGGATCGGGCGGGATCGACGATCCCCTCCTTCACCGCCTTGTAGAACATGGTGCCATGGTCGATGCGGGTAGGATCGTCATCGGCCCAGGTGTCGGTATGGGCATCGAACTGCAACAGCGAGATCGGCCCGTATTTCTCGGCAAAGGCCTTGAGCACCGGATAGGTGATATAGTGATCGCCCCCCAGCGTCACCGGCGCCACGCCGGCCGCCAGTATTTTCCGGATATGCGCCGTCAGCGCCGCCGGGAAGGCCGGGATATTGGCGTAATCATAGGCGACATCGCCGTAATCGACGATCGCCAGTTCGCTCAGCGCCCTGAACGGCCAGCCATAGGGTTCGTCATAGGGCTGATAGCTCGACGCCTCGCGGATGCCGCGCGGGCCCAGTCGGGTGCCGGGCCGGTTCGACACCGCCAGATCGAAGGGCACGCCGGTGACCGCGATCTGCGCCCCGGTCAGATCCTTGGTATAGCGCCGCTTGAGAAAGGACACCGCACCGCCATAGGCGGCCTCGAGATTGGTGCCGCGCAGATCCTCGCGGGTGAAGCCCGCGTCGATCTGGTTTTCCACATCGCTCATCGCCATGCCTCGTCTCCCCCCTGGTCCTATGTCGCCGCCAGCGGCTGGGCACGTTCCACCAGCCGGGCGAAGAAGGATGCGCCCACCGGCGCGATCTCGTCATTGAAGTCGTAATTGGGCTGGTGCAGCCCGGCGGTGTCGCCCTGACCGATGAACAGATAGGCGCCGGGACGCTGTTGCAGCATATAGGCGAAATCCTCCGCCCCCATCTCGCGCCCGGCCTCGGCCAGCACCTGACCGGCGCCTGCGATCTCCTCGGCCACGGCGACGGCAAAACGGGTCTTGTCGGCATCGTTGACGGTGGCGGGATAGCCCACCTCATAGTCCAGCTCCGCCTCGACCTCGAAGGCCAGCGCCTGACCGGCGACGATGGTCTTCATCCGGTCGATCACCATCTGCTGCACCTTCGGATCGAAGGTGCGTACGGTGCCGTTCAGATAGGCGGTCTCGGGGATCACGTTGTCGGTGGTGCCAGTGTGGATCTGGGTGACCGAGACCACCAGATCGTCCAGCGCATAGTGGTTGCGGCTGACGATGGTCTGGAACGCCTGGGCGATGGCCACCGCCGCGACCACCGGATCGCGGGTCTCGTGCGGCATGGCGCCATGGCCGCCGACGCCCTTGATATGCACATGGAACTGGTCGACCGCCGCCATCAGCGGGCCGGGCG
>JBFXGQ010000412.1:0-4713 GCA_050177915.1 Pseudodonghicola sp.
GTTTCGAGGCGCCATAGGGCACGCCGGCCACATCGCTGTGGAACCGCCCGGCCCAGGAGGAGGTGTGGATCATCACCCCCGACCGCTGCGCCCGCATCGGCGGCAGCGCGGCGGCGATCACGTTCAGCGCGCCGGTGACATTGGTGTCGAACACCGCATCCCAGCTGTCCCAGTCCAGCTGGTCCCAGCGTCGCAGCGGGATGTTCAGCCCGGCGTTGTTGCACAGCACGTCGAGCGACCCGGCCCAGGCCGGGATCTCCTCGCCCAGCGACAGGATGCGGGCGCGGTCGGTGACATCGGCGACAAAGGCCCGGGCGGTGCCGCCCGCGGCCGCGATCTCCGCCACCAGCGCGGCCAGCGCCGCCTCGGACCGCGCGGTCAGGGCGACCTTGTAGCCGGCGCCGGCGAAGCGGCGGGCCATCGCCGCCCCGATTCCCGAGCCGGCGCCGGTGATCCATGCACACATTTGCATATTTGTGTCTCCCTTTTGGCGATTTCGCCGAGCGACTGTGCTACGTTCTGGCGATTAGTTAGCATGTTTATACGTTTTTGATTTGTTTCAAGCAAAAATTTATTGACCGCATGTCCTGCGGCTGGTTCTTTCAGCGCAGTCGCCCGGATCGGGGCATGCCCCTTCGGTCGGGACATCAACAGGGAGTCTGACATGACGCAGAAGAAGGTGGCCCTTCGGGCCTGGCTTGGCTCGGCGGCGTTTTGCGCGCTGGGCGTGGTGACGGCGGGGGCTGCCTCGGCCGAGGATGCGCCGAAGCATGGCGGCACCGCGATCGTCCACATGAAGGGCGAACAGCGCATCCTGAACCCGGCGCTGCGCGCCTCGACCGGGGTCTATTACATCACCGGCAAGATCATGGAGCCGCTGATCGACAAGAGCTATGAGGGCTATGTGCCGGTCCTGGCGACCGAATGGTCCGGCTCGGAGGACGGCAAGACGATCACGGTCAAGCTGCGCGAGGGTGTGAAATGGCACGATGGCGCGCCCTTCACCTGCGCCGACGTCTCCTTCTCGGCGATGAACCTGTGGAAGGAGCTGCTGAACTATTCCAGCACGCTGCAGCAGTATCTGGATGCGGTCGATTGCACCGACGATTACACCGCCGTCTTCCACTACAGTCAGCCGATGCCGCTGGACCTGTTCGTGGCGGCGATGCCCGACCTCGGCCATCCGGTGCCCAAGCATCTCTACGAGGGCACCGACATCCTGAAGAACCCGCATAACACCGCACCTGTCGGCACCGGCCCGTTCAAGTTCGTCGAATACGAGCGGGGCCAATATGTGATCGCGGTGCGCAACGACGATTACTGGCGCGGCAAGGAATATCCTTATCTCGACCGCATCGTCTGGCGCTTCATCAACGATCCCTCTGCCGCGGCGGCGGCGCTGGAGGCCGGCGAGATCCACGAATCCGGTTTCAACGGCGTGGCGATGGCGGATATCGACCGTCTGGGCAAGGACGACCGTTTCGACGTCGGCACCCAGGGCTATGAGAACAACGTCGCCCATTCGACCGTCGAGTTCAACCACCGCAACCCGATCCTGGCCGACCTGAAGGTGCGTCAGGCGATGTATCACGGGCTGAACATCGACTATGCGATCGACACCATCATGCGCGGCTTTGCCAAGCCGGGCCATGGGCCGATCCCCTCGGCGGGCGGGGCGAACTATACCGCTGACACGGTGACCTACGCCTACGATCCGGAACTGGCCAAGACCATGCTCGACGAGGCCGGCTATCCGGTCAAGGAGGACGGCTATCGCTTCCACCTGCGGCACCGCCCGGCGCCCTGGGGCGAATACACCCAGATGTGGGCGGAATATTACGCCCAGGCGATGAAGGAGATCGGCATCGACGTCGAGATCCTGACCAACGACGCGCCGGGCTTCCTGAACGGGGTCTATCGGGACCACGATTTCGACACCGCCAACGGCTGGCATCAGTTCCGCTCGGACCCGGCGGTCTCGACCATGGTCTGGCTGCGCTCGGGCTCGCCCGCGGGCACGCCCTGGTCGAACCAGTTCGGCTGGCAGTCCGACGAGATGGACCAGATGATCGACGCGGCGCAGGCCGAGCTCGACCCGGCCAAGCGGGCCGAGGATTACCACGCCATCCAGCGCAAGGCGATGGAGGAGATCCCGGTGATCTTCGCGATCGAGCATCCGTTCATCTCGGTCACCTCGAAGAAGATGAAGAACCACCACAACACGCCGCGCTGGAACTCCTCCAGCTGGTACGACCTCTGGCTTGACGAGTGATCGGGCCCGCCGCGTCCGGACCCTCCGGACGCGGCACCAAATTCCGGAGCACAAGATGAAGCTACACCTCCCCCCGATCCTGCTCTACGCGCTGCGCCGTCTGGTGCAGGCGGTGCCGGTGATCGTCCTGATCATGATCGGCACCTTTCTTCTTCTCAAACTGGCACCCGGCGACACCGTGGATGCGCTGGTCGGCGATATGGGAGGCGCCGACGCCGCCTATATCGCGCGGCTGCGCGCCGAATACGGGCTGGATCAGCCGGTCTGGGTGCAGCTGTGGCGCTATATGGCGAAACTGGTGCAGTTCGATTTCGGCTGGTCCTTCGTCTACGAGCAGCCGGTCTCGACCATCCTGCTTGAGCGTCTGGGCACCACACTGATGCTGATGGCGACCTCGCTGTCGATCGCCTTTGCCGCTGGCTGCGCGCTGGGTGCCATCGCCGCGCGGCGGGCCTATTCGCTGACCGACAACGTGATCTCGACCCTGGGGCTGGTGTTCTACGCCACGCCGAGCTTTTTCCTGTCGCTGATGATGATCCTGCTGTTCTCGGTCAAGCTGGGCTGGCTGCCGGTGGGCGGCATCAAGACGGTGGCGGGCTTCTACACCGGCTGGAAACACGTCTGGGACGTGGCGCTGCATCTGATCATGCCGACGGCGGCGCTGTCGCTGACCTATCTGTCCTTCTACCTGCGGCTGATGCGCGCCTCGGTGCTCGAGGTCGCGGATCTGGATTTCGTCCGCACCGCACGGGCCAAGGGCGCCGGCGAGATGCGGCTGATGATCCATCATATCATGCGTAACGCGCTGCTGCCGGTGGTCACCCTGCTGGGGCTGCAATTCTCCACCGTGCTGGGCGGCTCGGTGGTGGTCGAGACCATCTTCTCGCTGCCGGGGCTCGGGCAGCTGGCCTATCAGTCGGTGATCCAGCGCGACATGAACATGCTGATGGGCATCATCTTCCTCTGCGCGATCATCGTGGTGGTCGTGAATTTCCTCACCGACCTGCTTTACGCGCGTCTCGACTCGAGGATCGAACTGGCATGACCTCTCTCTCCACCGACCTTCCCAAGGCGGAACCGCATCGCGCCGTGCTGCTGTGGCGCCGCTTCGCCCGCAACCGGGCGGCGCTGCTGGGGCTGATCCTCTTCGTGGCGGTGCTGCTGATGGCCGCCACCGCCGGGCTGATCGAGCCCGACGACCCGCTGCGCCGCGCCGGCGCGCCGCTGACCAAACCCTTCACCGACTGGGCGACGCCGCTGGGCACCGACCAGCTGGGCCGCGACATCCTGGCGGGGCTGTTCTACGGCGCGCGGATCTCGCTGCTGGTGGGGGTTCTTGCGACGCTGCTGTCGATTGCCATCGGCGTGGTGATCGGCGCGCTGTCGGGCTATTTCGGCGGCTGGATCGACGATGTGCTGATGCGCGTCACCGAAGCCTTCCAGACCATCCCCAACTTCGTGCTGCTGCTGGCGCTGGTGGCGATCCTCGGCTCCTCCATCGAATATATCACCGTGGCCATCGCCATCGTCTCCTGGACCGCTCCGGCGCGGATGGTGCGGGCCGAGTTCATGTCGCTGAGGGGGCGTGAATTCGTCGATGCGGCGCGCAATCTCGGCGTCTCCAACACTGCGATCATCTTCCGCGAGATCCTGCCCAACGCGCTGCCGCCGATCGTGGTCTATGCCTCGGTCATCATGGCGCTGTCGATCCTGCTGGAAAGCGCGCTGGCCTTCCTCGGCCTCGGCGATCCCAACCACGCCAGCTGGGGCAACATGATCGGCCAGGGCCGCGCCGTGCTGCGCAGCGACTGGTACTGCGCCGCCTTCCCCGGCATCGCCATCATCCTCACCGTGCTGTCCTTCTCGCTGCTGGGCGAGGGGCTGAACGACGCGCTCAATCCGAGGCAGAAGAAATGAACCGCGACACTCCCGTACTGGAGATCAAGGGGCTGCGCATCGCGCTGCCCAAGGGCGCCGACCGTCCCTTTGCCCTCGACGGGCTGGACCTGACCGTCCGCCCCGGCGAGATCGTCTGCCTGGTGGGCGAGAGCGGCTCGGGCAAGTCGCTGACCGCCGGCGCCGTCATGCGCCTGCTGCCGGAGCCGCATGTCCATGTCGCCGCGGGGGCGATCCGTTTCGAGGGCGCGGATCTGCTGGCGCTGTCCGAGACGCAGATGAAGGCGATCCGCGGCGACAGCATCGCCCAGATCTTTCAGGAGCCGATGACCGCCCTCAACCCGCAAAAGACCGTGGGCTGGCAGCTGGACGAGGTGCTGCGGCTGCATACCGAGCTGAGCAAGGCCGACCGCAAGGCCCGCGCCATCGAGATGCTGGAGCGGGTGCATATCCCCGATCCCGGCTCGGCCTATAACGCCTATCCGCACCAGATCTCGGGCGGGCAGCGGCAGCGGGTGATGATCGCCATGGCGCTGGCGCTGTCG
>JBFXGQ010000413.1:0-4712 GCA_050177915.1 Pseudodonghicola sp.
AACGGGGTGAGCTCCTCCGGCTACGTCGGCGGCGCTACCGCCGCGGATCTGTCGGGCACGCTGAGCTATGGTGGCACGGCGCAGGGGGCGGTGGATGCCGGCAGCTATACGCTGACGGCGTCGGGGCTCTCTTCGGGCAATTACACCATCGGCTATGTCGCCGGCACGCTGACGATCGACCCGGCGGCGCTGACGGTCGAGCAGGCGATGTTGCCGACCCCCTTCGCCCCCAGCCAGCAGCGTGCCGGTCTGGCGCCCGGCTCGGTGCTGAGCTTCGTCCTGTCCGGCGACGGTCCGGCGCTGACGGTATCGCAGGGTTCGGATTCCGTCACCGTGTTCATGCCGGGCAGCTACGACACCCCGAGCGGTCCGGCCGAGGGCACCACTGTCCAGCTCACGGCGGCGAATATCTCCAGCGAGCAATGCACGGGCGGCATCGTGGGCAATGCCTTCCTGGCGATCGCCCATCCCTGCAACAGCGTGGGGAACGGACGGTGACGACGGGACGACGGGCGGAAACGAGTGGCACAGGGACGACACGGATGAGGCAAATGACGCGGAGGCCGAAAGGGCCGATCCTGCTGGCGCTGGCCCTCGCCGGTATTCCGGCCGGTACGGTACCGGCGCTTGCCCAACAGGCGCTCGAGCGGCATCCGGTCGCGGTGCCGGTGCCGCCGCGCGGCGCCATCACGATCGATGCGGCAAATTACAGTTCGAACGATCGCACGCCCTTCGGCGTCGCGCTGACCGGGGTGACGCTGATCGGCGAGACCGAGGCCGTCCTGGCCCATCCGGCCAGGGGCATCGTGGCGGCCGGGGCCCCCGTGTCCGACGGCAAGGATGCGATCCGCCCGGCGCTGGTCGCAGCACTTTCCCCGTTTCTCGGCAAACAGCTTTCCCCCTATGAGATCGCCGCCCTGCAGGCTGCGGTCGCGGCGGTCTACCGCGACTTCGGCCTGCCCTTCACCTCGGTGACGGTGCCGCCGCAAGAGATCACCGCTGGCGTGCTGCAGCTGCGCGTCATCACCTTTCGCGCCGGGACTGTGCAGGTCACCGGACGCGGCGGAGCACCGCTGCCCGACGCGGCGCAGATCGCCGCGGGGGTGCGGCTTCGCCCCGGTCAGACCATCGACGCGCGCGCCCTGAGCGAGGATATCGACTGGCTGAACCGCATACCCTATCGCCATGTCGGCGCGGTCTTCTCGCCCGGGGAGGCGACGGCGCTGACCAACCTGTCGCTGGAGGTGAGCAAGGTCCGGCCCTGGTCGCTTACCGCCGGATGGTCGAACAGCGGATCGAAGGAGACCGGCGTGCAGCGCTATTCCTTCGGCGGTGGCGTCTGGCTGCCGGCGCTCAACGGCACGACGCTGTCCTATCTGATGACCGGGGGTAACGACTTTCTGCACCACCCCGGCCGCATCGCCCTCGATGACGGCGACTATCCGCAATACCTCAGCCAGGCGGCGCGGATCGTGATCCCGACCGCCGCGCGCCAGCAACTGGAATTCACCCCCAACCTGGTGACCACCCGCCAGTCTCTGGGATCATCCACCTCGGTCCAGAACCTCACGTTCGAACTGCCGGTCACCTATCGCACGGCGGTGTCGAATGTCCTGCCTGGCCGCTATTGGGGCGAGCTCTATGGCGGCGTGGTGGTGAAGGGCCTGATGCGCAAGGTCTTTTTCGCCGGCACACCGGTAGGCTCCAGCACCGCCAGGCTGATGCAATTCACGCTTGGCTGGTCCGACACCATCCCCGGGCAACATGGCGAGACGGCATTGGATCTGAGTGTGGTCGTCAACCCCGGCGACACTATCGCCAATTCCAGCGATGCCGACTGGTCGGCCTATTCCAACGGCCGGGTGACCAGCGCCTCCTATGCCTATAGTGTCCTCAACGTCACCCGGAACACCGACCTCGGGCCGCTCTGGGGCAAGAAGAACTATGCTTGGGTGAGCCAGTTCACCGGTCTGCTGGCGGGCAACGCCCTGCCGGATACCGAGCGGCTGGCGCTGGGGGGCAGTGCCGGATCGCGCGGCTATGACTTTTCCGACGTCTCGGTCGACCGGGGCGCGATCTGGCGCAACGAGTTGCGGCTGCCGGGGCTGACGACGCCGGCCGGCTTTGGAACCACCGCGCATTTCTCGCCCTATTTTCTGGCCGATGCGGCCTGGGGGCAGGACCTCAGCAGCCGGGCGTCGGATACGTTGATCTCGCTTGGCGCGGGGGTCGATATCTCCATCGGCGGCAAGCTTGTCGGCGGCATCACCGCCGGGCGCGCCATGACCGACGCAGGTGCCGTCACCGCCGGCTCCTGGAGCGTTCAGGGCGATCTGACGCTCAGATTCTGACGGCGACCACTTACCACTTTCACGACCACGGCGATCCCTCGCCACCATAAGGACCTACAGATATGATCGACAAAACCTTCCGCCGGTTCCCGCGCGCATCGGCCCGTTTCGCCACCGTCGCGTTTTGCGCTTTCGTCTCGACGGGAACCGCCGGATGGGCGGCGGGCACGGAGCAGACGACGGCGCAGGACACCCAGCCGCAGGCGACCACCGCGCTCTACCGCGACTGGCAATTGCGCTGTGTGACCGCGCAGTCCGGCGGCAAGGCTTGCGAACAGGTCGGCGCGGTGCCGACCCCCGACGGCAAGGGGATCGCGGCGCGGGTGGTGATCGGCCAGCCCGACAAGACCAAGCCGGCGCAGATGATCGTCCAGCTCGCCCCCGGCGTCTGGCTGCCCGATGGCGTCAGCCTGACGGTTCCCGGTGCCACCAGCCCGGTCAAGGCCGAGTTCAAGCAATGCCTGCAGGTATGCTTCGCCCAGGCCGAGCTTGACGAGGCCGTGCTCTCGGCGATGAAGGCCGCGGACCAGCCCGCGACACTTGGCTTCACCGATGCGCAACGGCAGGGCGTCAGCCTGCCGCTGTCTCTGAACGGCTTCACCGCGGCTCTGACCGCTGCAGAATAAGCGCCGGGAAGGTCGTGTCGGAGGTCCTCATCCATGCCTCGATCCCGGCGGGGACCCGCAAGGCGTAAGCTGGCATCGCCACCATACCCCGAGAGGGAGCAAGCGCCGATGAACTCGGCCAAACCCTTGCCGCGTTTCTGGACTGGATCGCGAAAGCCCGTCTTGCCGACCTCCTAGTGGCTGGGTTCACCCATGCCGATGTGTTCAGGCTGGTGTGGGTGGCCGATGATTACCGCAAGGGGGAGTTTGGCCCCAAGACCTTGGCGACGATCCACGACCTTGCCGGGAAGCTGGACAAGGTCGTGGTGTAACACGCATTCAATTGAAAGTTGTTCTTGGGCGGTGTGAGCGATACCTGAAGTGCGACTCCTATTGCCTGCGAGGGTAGCTTCGCAAACGTCCTGCGACAGACGGGAATGGCTGATTTCAGGAAAGTGTAACAAGGTGCGTGTGAGGCGCTGAGCGACAGCTATGGGCCGAGGGTGTGTCAAAACTCGGTGGCATGCTATGCTTTCTCGGTAGCGGGAGATCGGCATGGCGGGTTTCATCGAGGGGGTTCAGCGTAGCCAGACGGTGCTTTTCCCTGAGCGCCTGGAAGACTGGATCGGTGAGGATGATCTTGTCCGCGTCGTCGATTTGTTCATCGATGAGCTCGATCTGTCTGCCCTCGGCTTTGAGCGCGCAACCTCCGCGCGCACTGGCCGACCGGGATACCATCCCGCCGTTTTGCTGAAGCTGTTCATCTATGGCTATCTGAACCGCATCCCGTCGAGCCGCCGACTGGAACGGGAGGCGGGGCGCAATGTCGAGGTGATGTGGCTGACCGGCAGGCTGGTGCCGGACCACAAGACCATCGCCGAATTCCGCCGCACGAATGGCCGCGCGATCCGCAGGACCTGCGCGCAGTTCGTGGAGCTTTGCCGCCGGATCGGCGTGCTGAAGGGCGATTGCGTTGCCATCGACGGCAGCAAATTCAAGGCGGTGAACAACCGCGATCGCAACTTCACGAAGAACAAGATCGCCAGCCGCCTGGCGCATCTTGAGGCCGACGTCGAGCGCTATATCAACGAGATGGTCCGCATCGACCGGCAGGAAGAGGGCGAGGCCCGGGCCGACAAGGTCGCCCATCTCGCCCGCCGCTATGGGCGCATCCAGCAGGAGATCAAGCGGCTGAAGGCGATGGACAGGGCTCTGGCGGAGGCCCCGGATGGGCAGATTTCCCTGACCGACTCTGATGCCCGCGCCATGGCGACCAGCGCCCGACACGGCGGCATGGTTGGCTACAACGTCCAGACCGCTGTCGATACCGAGAGCCACATCATCGTCACGCACGAGGTCACGAACCAGGGCTTCGACCGCGACCAGCTCAGCCCGATGGCGATCGCAGCCAGGGATGCCCTCTACCGCGAAGACCTGCATGCCATCGCCGACAAGGGCTATTTCAGCGGCCCCGAGATCCTCGCCTGCCATGAGGCGGGCATCACCACGACCGTGCCGCGGCCGGCCACCTCGGGCAATGCAGCCAAAGGCATGTATGTGAAGGCCGATTTTGCCTATGATCCGGAACGCGATGTCTATGTCTGCCCGGCCGGTGAGGACCTGATCTACCGCTACACCACCGAGGAGCGCGGTGTTCAGGTCCGGCGATACTGGATCAACGAATGCCAGACCTGCCCGCTGCGAAACCGTTGCACCACAGGCACGGAACGCCGCATCACCCGATGGGAGCATGAGC
>JBFXGQ010000414.1:0-4711 GCA_050177915.1 Pseudodonghicola sp.
CTCGTCCAGCATGGTGGAGACCAGGCAGCCGCCGGTGGCGCCCAGCGGGTGGCCCATGGCGATGGCGCCGCCGACCACGTTCAGTTTCTCGTCCGGCACGTTCAGATCCTTCTGCAGCCGCAGCGCGACCGAGGCGAAGGCTTCGTTGATCTCGACCAGGTCGATGTCGTCGATGGTCAGCCCGGCCTTGGCCAGCGCCTTTTGCGACGCCGGTCCGGGACCGGTCAGCATGATGGTGGGTTCCGTCGCGGTGAGCCCGATCGACACCACGCGCCCGCGCGGCGTCAGGCCCAGGTCGCGGCCGGCCTTCTCGTTGCCCAGCAGTACCAGCGAGGCGCCGTCGACGATGCCCGAGGAGTTGCCCGGCGTGTGGACGTGGTTGATGCGCTCGACCTCGGGGTATTTGGCCAGCGCCACCGCATCGAAGCCGATCGCGCCCGGCATCGCGAAGGAGGGTTTCAGCGCCCCCAGTTTCTGCATGTCTGTGTCGGGCTTGATGAAATCGTCGCGCTCGAGGATGGTGACGCCGCTTTCGTCGCGCACCGGTACCACCGAGCGGTCGAACCAGCCGGAATCGCGGGCATGAGCGGCGCGTTTCTGGCTTTCCAGCGCGAAGGCGTCGACATCGTCGCGGGACCAGCCCTCGATGGTGGCAATGAGGTCGGCGCCGATCCCCTGCGGCACGAAGCCGGTCTGGATCGCGGTGCCCGGATCCTCGGCGAAGGGGCCGCCGTCCGAGCCCATGGCGACGCGCGACATGCTCTCGTAGCCGCCGGCGCAGACCATGTCCTCCCAGCCGGAGGCGATCTTGGCGGCGGCGGTGTTGAAGGTGTCGAGGCCGGAGGCGCAGAAGCGGTTGAGCTGGGCGCCGGGGACGGATTCGTCCCAGCCGGCCTTTTGCAGCGCGATCTTGGGCAGCACCGCGCCCTGTTCCATCACCGGGGTGACGCAGCCCAGCATGACGTCATCGACACGGGCGGTGTCCAGATCGTGGCGGCGCTGCATCTCGCCCAGCAGGGTGGTCACCAGGTCGATGGGCTTGACCTCGTGCAGGGAACCGTCCTGCTTGCCCTTGGAGCGGGGCGTTCGGATCGCGTCGTAGATATAGGCGGTTTCGGTCATTGGGATCTCCTCCGGAAAGACGTCTTGGGGTCAGGCCGCATCGAAGTGGTCGATGCGGGGCAATGGGTCCAGCTCGGCCAGGGCCAGCCGGCGCGCCTCGGGCTGGCTCAGCCCGACCGCGCGCAGCACCATCTCGGCGCTGTCGGCGGCGACCTGCCGCCAGGCGCGGTGGCCGTTCAGCACCAGCGTCATGGCGCCGAAGGTGGCGCCGCCCGAGACCGCGGTGACCGAGGCCAGCTGATCGGCGGCGAAGTCGAACCGGCCTGAGGTGCGGCCGGCGCGCAGCGCATCGGCGGTGATCCGGTGCCAGGCGTCGCCCAGCCGCGGCTCGCCCATCGCGTAGCGGGCGATGAAACGGCCCCAGTGCGGTTCCTCATGCACCCGGCGCAGGCAGAGCGTGACGGCACCGGCAAGTTGTTGCGCCGGGTCGGCAAGGCCGGACAGGCGGCGGTTGAACGCGCCGGTCAGCTCGCTGGCCATCATGCCGCAGACCGCGTCGTAGATGCCGGCGACATCGGCGCGGTTGTTGTAGATGGTGCCGCGCGACAGCCCGGCCTCGCGCGCCAGATCGCTGACCGGGATCTGGGTGCCGCCGCGTTCCGCGAACAGGCGCATGGCGGCGTAAAGGATGCGGTGTTCCACATTGGTCATCGGCGGCCCAGCAAGATCCTGCAGCGGGTAATCTGGCGCGAATTTGAACAGCGGTGTTCAAATCAAGTCAACGCCGTTTGGGCGCCGCGGGGCGGCGGTGACGCAACGGCGTTTGGCCCCCGGCTGGCCGTCCCGCACCTGCCGTCGCGACAATCGCCGGGGCCCTTCGGCGACCGGGGCGGCGGAGCGCCGGTTGCCAGACTCTGGCCGCGATCAGGCGCCGCGATCGGACCCCGCGATCAAACGCCGGGCTCGATGGCGCCGAGATCGCGGTCGCGCCCGGCGGCCGGATCGGCACCGAGATCCCCGGCGTCGAAGGCATCGCCGTCCTCGTTGTTTGAGACCGCGCCGGCCATGCCGCCGAGGATCGGGGCGGCCGCCTCGTCGGCAAGGCGCCCCATCCCGTCGGGGATAGTCGGTAGTGGCGTCGGGTTGCGGTGGAACTCAGCGATGAAGGAGCGCAGGATCGCCATGAGCGTCATGATATCGGTCTCCAGCTCGATGGCCGGAACGACGTCTTGGCCGTCCCTTGGATCGTCGATGGCGCGGATGCCCCCGGCATCCATCGCCAGGGTGCGGCGGACAGTGCCGTCCACCACGAAGCGCACGGCCCAGAAGGTCCGGCCGGTCAGCGGCAGGAACTCCGGGTGATAGAAGCCCGGCAGCAGCTCGGCGATCATCAGGTCGAGCTTTTCGGGAGTGCTCAGGTCGTTGAACTTCAGCCGTGCGTCGATCGCCCGATCGAAGGCATTGGCCACCTCCAGCCTGGGCCGGAAGCAGACCGCCAGCCGGTCGCTGCCCTCGGCCATGAACAGATCGGCCCGGCCGAGCGCGATGGCGGTCTCGAGGGGAAGGGACTTGCGGTTGTAGGCGGGGGGCTGGTCGATAAAGCGCATCGGGACGTCTGCTGACCTCGTGCTCTGAACTGCCGGTTTGCGGCCGGCTCCGGGCGAGGCAATGATGCAGCGGGTGACCCGAAGGGCGGGCGCCATCAGCAGGGTTTGCCGTCAAAGCAATGGGTTCGGACAGGCACCGCCCCGCACGAACAGAGGCGCGGGCGATCTGCCGTCGTCCGACCGTGGGGCTGTTTACTCCCTGCCGTCGCCGCTTGTCGCGGTGATGGTCCCCACGCGCAAGGCGCAGAAACAGCTGACCGGTCGATCATGAATGGTCCGACGCGAGGCGCGGCCGCCCCGCCGGGTCTTTGGATCGCTATTCAAATATTGCGCGCATCCGCGCCAAATCAATCTGGCACCAGACCCCGGTTCGCGCAAGCCTTGTGGCCCGGGACTTGACAGCGGCGCGTCGGGGCGAAATCCTGACTGGGCGATCAGTCAGGAGTCGCCGCGCGGAATTCGGAAGGGAGGAGCCGATGCCGATGCAGGCTGCCCGAGCGGGGCAGGGGAGCACGCAGGGGGAAAGCCGTCAGGACGCGATTCTGGACGCGGCCGAACGCGTCTTTGCCGCTTCGGGCTACTCCGGCGCCGCCCTGCGCGAGATCGCCGAGCTTGCCGGCGTCGCGCAGGGGCTGATCCACTATCATTTCAAGACCAAGGAGGGGCTGTTCGAGGCGATGGTCGCCCGCCGCACCGGGCAGATCAACCCGCGCCGCGCCGCGCTGGTCGAGGCGCTGTTCGCCCGTCCCGAGGCGCCGCAGCTGGAGCAGATCGTCGAGGCGCTGTTCCGCCCCACCATCGAGACCGGGCTGGACATGGCCCGCGACGGCGGTGCCTTCGCGCGGATCCTGGTCAGCTTCGCCAATTCCGCCGATCCGCGCGACCAGAAGCTGATCGAGACCTATTACGACCCGATCGCCCAGACCTTCATCGCCGCGATGATGCGGGTCGAACCGGGGCTGAGCCGGGCCGATGCGGTCTGGTCCTACATGTTCGCCATCGGCGTCGGCATGACGATGATGGCCAAGACCGGGCGGCCGAAACGGCTGTCGGACGGCATCTGCGACGACGGCGACGCCGAGCAGATGCTGGGCCGCATCGTGCCCTTCATCTGCGGCGGGGTGCGGGCGCTGGTCGAGGACTGAGAGACTGAGGTTCATCCAATACGGGAGGAGAGGATGATGGGATTTCTGAAGAATGGGGCGCTGGCGGTGGCCATTGCCCTGGGCGGGATTGCGGCGGCGCCGATGGCCCGGGCCGAAACCCTGAACGTGACGCTGGTTGCCGGCCATCCGCCGGTGTTCCGCTGGGTCAAGCACGCCAGCCAGACCTTCATTCCGGCGGTCAATGCGGCGCTGGAGGGCACCGGCTACACCATCGAATGGTCCGAGCAATACGGCGGCTCGCTGGCCAAGGTCGGCGACGAGCTGGAGGCGGTCGAGGAGGGGCTGGCTGAGATCGGTCTGGTCTCCAGCCTGTTCGACCCGGCCAAGCTGGCGGTGCAGAACGTCACCTATTTCACCCCCTTCGTGTCGAGCGATTCCACGCTGGTCTCGACCTGGATGGACGAGCTGCAGCAGACCAATGCGGATATGCAGGCCGCGTGGCATGAGAACGGGCTGGAATATCTGGGCGGCGGCATCGGCATCGACGATTACCTGCTGATGACCAATTTCCCGGTCAGCTCGATCGCCGATCTGGCCGGCCACAAGATCGCCGCGCCCGGGCCGGCGGTGAACTGGCTGGAGGGGACTGGCGCGGTGGGCGTGGCTGGCAACCTCACCACCTATTACAACGAGATCAAGACCGGGGTGTACGACGGGGTGATCGTCTTCGCCTCCGCCGCGCTGCCGGGCAAGCTGCACGAGGTGGCGCCCTATATCACCAAGGTCGGCTTCGGGGCGCAGTACGCCGGCGGCATCGCCGCCAACAAGGACTGGTTCGACGGGCTCGACCGGGCGGTGCAGCAGGCGCTGAAGGCGGCGGCCAGGGCCGATGCGGCGGCCTATCAGCAGGATCTCGACGCGTCGGTCTCGAAGTTC
>JBFXGQ010000415.1:0-4687 GCA_050177915.1 Pseudodonghicola sp.
AATAGAAGAAGCTTCTACCGGAAAACAATGACTATAGCGGAATTTACCTCGGACCGGGCAGGCTCTACTCTGGACCCGGCGAAAGATCGGCAGAAACGGGGAAGACATGACGCGGGAAACCATCCTGACCGGACGAATTTTGTCCTTTGGCGACACGCCCTTCGCCGGCGACCCCGGTGCCGCCGCCCGGATCGACGAGGCGGTGGTGCTGCGCGACGGGCAGATCGCGGCGGTGGGCCCGGCCGCGACGCTGCGCGCCGCCCATCCGCAGGCCGCGCGCGTCGATCACGGGGCCCGCGTGATTCTGGCGGGCTTCATCGACCCCCATGTGCACTATCCGCAGACCGCGATGATCGCCAGCTGGGGCAAGCGGCTGATCGACTGGCTGAACAGCTACACCTTCCCCGAGGAGATGCGCTTCGCCGATCCCGCCTATGCCGCCCGGATCGCGGCGCGCTATCTGGACCTGACCGCGGCGCATGGCACCACCACCATGTGCTCCTTCTGCACCATCCACCCCGCCAGCGTAGAGGCGTTCTTCGCCGAGGCGCAGGCGCGCGGCCAGCGGGTGGTGGCAGGCAAGACCTGCATGGACCGCAACGCGCCCGAGGGGCTGCGCGACACCGCGCAATCGGCCTATGACGACAGCAAGGCGCTGCTGGAACACTGGCACGGGGAGGGCCGGATCTCCTATGCGATCACGCCGCGCTTCTCGCCCACCTCGACGCCGGAGCAGCTGGAGGCGATGGGCGCGCTCTGGGCCGAACACCCCGAGTGCCTGATGCAGACCCACCTGAGCGAACAGACCGACGAGATCGCTTGGGTCAAGGCGCTGTTCCCGCAGGCGCGCGACTATCTCGACACCTACGAGCAGTTCGGCCTGCTGGGGCAGAACGGGCTCTACGGCCACGCCATCCACCTGGAGCCGCGCGAACGCGACCGGCTGCGCGAGGTCGGCGCCGCGCTGGTGCATTGTCCGACCTCGAACACCTTCATCGGCTCCGGCCTCTTCGACATGGCCGGGCTGATGGCCGAGGGCCAGCGCATCGGGCTCGCCACCGACACCGGCGGCGGGTCGAGCTTTTCGATGCTGCGCACCATGGCGGCGGCCTATGAGATCGGCCAGCTGCGCGGCACCCCGCTGCATCCGGCGCAGCTGCTGTGGCTGGCCACCGTCGGCTCCGCCCGCGCGCTGCGGATGGAGGATCGGATCGGCAATATCGCGCCGGGGATGGAGGCCGATCTGGTGGTGCTCGATCTGGCGTCGACCCCGGCCATCGCCCAGCGGGAGGCCGAGGCGGGCGATCTCTGGGAGGCGATCTTCCCCACCCTCATGATGGGCGACGACCGCGCCGTGGCCGAGGTCTGGATCGGCGGCCGGCGGGTCAAGGGCTGAGACCGGTGCAAGGGGGGCGCTGCCCCCACGGCCTGCGGCCTCCCCCCGGGATATTTCGGGCCAGAAAAAGGGCCCAAAGGGCGCGCCCGATCCTGCCCTTTTTCTGGCTGAAAATATCCCGGGGGAGCCGCGCCCTCCGGCGCGGCGGGGGCAGAGCCCCCTGCTGCCTCAGCCGATGAGCGCGCGCGCCAGCCGGTTCTGCCGCTCGATCACCCGCGGCAGGTCGAGGGTGGCGATATGGCCGTCGCGCACCACCTGACGGCCCTCGACGAAGAGGTGTTTGACCCGCGTGGGTCCCGCCAGCAGCAGCGCGGCGGGGTCCCAGCTGCCGGCGCTGTCGATGCCGGTCACATCCCAGAGCGCGATATCGGCGCGCTTGCCCGCCGCCAGCCGGCCGCAGTCGGGCCGGCCCAGCACATCGGCGCCGCCGCGGGTGGCGATCTCCAGCGCCTCTCGGGCCGACATCGCGTCGGCGCCTTTCGAAACCCGTTGCAGCAGCATGGCCTGGCGCGCCTCGAGGATCAGGTTGCCCATGTCGTTCGAGGCCGAGCCGTCGACGCCGAGGCCCACCGGCACGCCGGCGTCGCGCATTGCGCGTACCGGCGCGATGCCGGAGCCGAGCCGGCAGTTGGAACAGGGGCAATGGGCCACCCCGGTGCGGCTGCGGGCGAAGAGCGCGATCTCCTGCGCGTCCAACTTGACACAATGGGCGTGCCAGACGTCCGCGCCGGTCCAGCCCAGATCCTCGGCGTATTGCCCCGGGCGGCAGCCGAAATGGGCCAGGCTATAGGCGATATCCTCGTCGTTCTCGGCCAGATGGGTGTGCAGCATCACGCCCTTGTCGCGCGCCAGCAGGGCGGCGTCGCGCATCAGCTCGCGGCTGACCGAGAAGGGCGAACAGGGGGCGATGCCGACCCGGACCATGGCGCCGTCAGCTGGGTCGTGGAAGGCGTCGATCAGGCGGATGGCGTCTTCGAGGATCGCCGCCTCGCGCTCGACCAGGCTGTCGGGGGGCAGGCCGCCGGCGCTTTCCCCGATGCTCATGGCGCCGCGGGTGGGGTGGAAGCGCAGCCCGATCTCCGCCGCTGCGGCGATGGTATCGTCGAGCCGCGCGCCATTGGGGTAGAGGTAGAGGTGATCGGAGGTCAGCGTGCAGCCCGAGAGCGCCAGTTCGGCCAACCCCGTGAGGGCGGAGACATGGATCTCCTCCGGGCCGAAGCGGGCCCAGATCGGATAAAGTGTCTTCAGCCAGCCGAACAGCAGCGCGTCCTGCCCGCCGGGCACCGCGCGGGTCAGCGTCTGGTAGAGGTGGTGGTGGGTATTGACCAGACCGGGGGTGACGACGCAGCCGGCGGCCTCGATCACCTCTCCAGCGGTCGCGAGCCCGGCGCCGATCTCGGCGATGGCGCCGGCGCGGATCAGGATGTCCGCGCCCGCCAGCTCGCGGCGGTCGTCGTCCATGGTCAGGATCGACCGGGCATTGCGGATCAGGATTTCAGACATGATGCACACTCCGTTATGGCCCGTTTCGGAAACGAAGTGTGTCTGGGGCGCCGACAGAATACGGGCAAAGGACTCGGCGCGGGCTGGTTTTACCAGGCCACCGCCCGGCGCGCAAGTCAGCGGCGATTCGGTCGAAGGCGCGGTCAGACCAGGCGCAGGATCTCCAGCGCGGCGGCATGCAGCACCGGATTGGCCGCCGCCAGCAGCCGGCCGCCATGGTCGGCGCGGCCGCCCTGCCAATCGGTGACGACGCCGCCGGCGGCCTCGATCACCGCGATCGGGGCCTGCACGTCATAGGGGTTGAGCCCGGCCTCGATCACCAGGTCGATATGGCCGGCGGCCAGCAGCGCGTAGGCGTAGCAGTCCATGCCGTAGCGGGTGAGCTTCACCTGTCGCGACACCGCCTCGAAACCGGCGCGCTCCTCGGGGCTGCCGACCTCGGGGAAGGTGGTGAAGAGGATCGCCTCGGGCAGCCGCGCGGTGGTGCGGGTCGAAAGGCGGCGATGCCCCATCGGGCCGGTCAGCTCGGCGCCCGCGCCGGTGCCGACGAACCGCTCGCCGGTATAGGGCTGGTCGATGATGCCGAGAATCGGCCCCGCCCCGGCAGAGAGCGCGATCAGCACGCCCCAGGTCGGGGTGCCGCTGAGAAAGCCGCGGGTGCCGTCGATCGGGTCCAGCACCCAGGTCCGGCCGCTGGTGCCGGGATCGGTGCCGAATTCCTCGCCCAGGATGCCGTCCGCGGGGCGGTGTTGCGCCAGGATCGCGCGCATCGCCTGTTCGGCGGCGCGGTCGGCAACGGTGACCGGGTCGAAACCGCCGGCCTGCTTGTTGTCGGCGGCCAGTTCGGGATGGCGGAAATAAGGGAGAATCGCCACGCGGGCGGCGTCCGCCAGCATATGGGCGATGTCGAGATCGCTGGGATCGCGGGAAGCAGCCTGTGTCATGACTGCTGAGGTGCCACGGGGCCGCGCCGGATGCAAGCGCCGGCGCGGCCCGATGCGGTCGGGATCATGTCGGGGCCGCATCGCGCCCCGGCCGGACTGCATTCAGGCCCCGGTCAAGCTCCGGTCAGGCGACATCGCTCAGCACGCGGGCCAGTTCGAACAGCCGGCGGCGCTGGTTTTCGGGAATCGCGTAGTAGGAGCGGATCAGATCCAGCGCCTCCTTGTCGCCCATCAGGTCGGCCGGGATGGTGGATTTGCCGGCAGCGGCCTTCTCGACCTCGTCCAGCCCTTCGAAGAAGAAGCTGACGGGCACATCCAGCGCATCCGCAATGTCCCACAGCCGCGAGGCACTGATCCGGTTGGCGCCGGTTTCGTATTTCTGGATCTGCTGGAACTTGATGCCGACCTTTTCGGCCAGCTGCTGTTGGGTCATGCCGACGAGCCAACGGCGGTGGCGAACCCGCTTGCCCACATGAACGTCAACGGGATGTGTCATGGGCTTCTCCTTACGTTTCACTTATTACGAGCCGGGCCCGCGCCTGTTTGCGCGGCGCCCTTCCCCCTGCATCGCGGCGTCGAGCAGCCGGTGTCCCGCCATGACGCCCTCTTGCACCTATACACATTTGTACGAATTTTTCCGGGACGAACGCAAGGCAGTTGATTCATGACTCCGGCATCCTTCCCTGCGGTTGTATGCCCGCGCGGACGGCGGTCGCCGGGCGCCAGCGGTTTGACAGCGCGCCGCTGTCGCGGCTTAGTGCGGCAAACCGAAGGGGGGAGCAGATGCGCGCCTATCACATCGAAACCGCCGGCGCCCCGGCCCGGCTGACCGACCTGCCGATGC
>JBFXGQ010000416.1:0-4686 GCA_050177915.1 Pseudodonghicola sp.
CCGTTTCCAAGCGTATCCCAAGGCTGTTCACGCCTGAGGAGATTGCACGACGGCGACATTCTGGAGGGAAAAGCCTACGGCGCCTGAAACCCCGCCCAGGCTATATCCGGGCCAAACACGCACTCGATGTCGTCCAGATAGACCATACCCCCGCCGACATCCAGTTTGTGGAAGTAATTGATGGTCAGGGCATCTATGTCGGACGCCCCTATCTCACTATCGCAGCCGATGTTGCAACAAGCGCGATTATCGGCTTCTGCCTGACCCTTGAGCAGCCCTCACGCCTGTCGGTCGCCCTCTGTCTGGCGCAGGCGATGTGCCACAAGGATGACTGGCTGGCAGCGCGCGACATCAATCATTCCTGGTCGATGTTTGGCCGCCCGAAGAAGGTCGTCGTGGATTCCGCCATGGAATTCAGAAGCACCAGTTTCATTCGGGGTTGTGCCGAGTACGGCATTGCAATTCAAAGCCGGAACAAGGGGACCGTCCATTGTGGCGGGGTTGTCGAACGGCTTCTCGGCAAAGTGAATACGGTGCTGCGCTCCCTGCCTGGCAAGACCGGGCGTTCCATCGCGGATCGGGGTGAGTATCTGTCCGCAGACCGTGCGAGGCTCAACTTTGCAGACCTCGAACGCTGTATCGCGTTGGCGATTATCGATCACAATCTTAGCCAGAATGAACGCAAGCTGACGGTCCCGGCCAATGAATGGGAACGAAAATGCCGTCAGCCGGATGGCCCGGAAGACAACCCTTTCGACGTACTGCTCAGCTTTCTCCCGCACAAGACACGCAGGATTTCACCTCAAGGTGTCAGCCTGTTTGCCAACGACTATTTCGATCCATGGATGGGCCCATTGGTCGCCCGCCGCGATCGATTGGATGCTCTCGATGTTCGTTATGATCCTCGGGACATTAGCCACATCTACATCAAGGATCCCGATACAGGAGCTTGGCGCCCCGTGGGGCGGCGGGATGGATTGCTTGAGGCGGTCACCATCTGGCAGCACAAAGCCGAGAGAAACCGAGCGCGCGAAACCGGCCGCCGCCCGATTGAGGCGAAGACCGCGCTCCGCCGCGAAATCGCGGCGACCGTGGATGCCTCAGCAACGAAGAAGCAAAGGCTGAAGGAGATCGCACGGGCCAGGCATGCGGCTGATGCGCCGAAACCCTACCAGAGCCTGACTCCTGCCCAAACACCAATCAGGGAAACGCCTGACCCCGAACGCCCGCGCCGCGTCTTTCCGGTGGAGGATTGGTAAAATGACGGATCACCTCCTGGACTCTGCCGCATCACTTCTCGATGCCGGTGACGCGTGCCGCATCGCCCATATCCGGACGGCCCGTTGGATCAGCCATCCGGTTGCAAGTCGCGCCCATGACGCCATGCGTCTGCTGCTCGATCGGCCAGTAGCTTTGCGCCCCAGAGGGCTCTTGCTGACGGGCCCCTATCACAATGGCAAGACGATGATCGCCGAACGCTTCGCGATTGAACATTTGCGTCAATCAGAACGTCAAAGGATCTGGGTGATCCAGACCCGAGAAGGTGCCGGACTGTCTCACTTCTATGCCAGCATTCTTGCCGGGTTGCGCGCACCTCAGGCATCTGGTTGGCGAAGCCTGTCGCGCGCGGGCGAGCAGGTGGATCATTTGCTGGACAGTTTGAAGCCCCGCCTGCTCATCTTCGATGAATTTCACAGTGCCCTTCGAGGGCGCCGACAGGACGTGAAATCTATCTTTTCGTTCCTGCGCCGTATCGCACGTGTCCACGACATCTCGCCCGTACTGGTCGGCGAGGTTGCGGTCTATGACGCGGTACACGACACAGAGGAAATGGGATCGCGGTACGATACGATTCCTATTCCCCGATGGTCGTATGACGAGGATTTCGCGACGCTCCTCGATAGTCTTGAGACCAGCATGCCTCTCGCCCGCGCCTCGAACCTGTCGCGACCGTCACTGGCTGAGATCATCCATGAATTGTCAGAGGGCTTGATCGGAGAGGTCGTCGATATCGTGAGCAACGCGGCTATCACGGCGATCAGGACCGGCGAGGAACACATTTCTGAAGCGACCATCACCTCGCTTGGTTACACGCCCCTGTCGAAACGCCGAAATGCTCCTTTGCGCCGCGAAATGATGTGACCCAGTCTGCGTCCGAGATCACAGTCACACCTGCGCGCGACTATGGCAATGAGGTGGGGCAAGGCTGGCCCGTCGTCGTTCCACCGGCACCCGGAGAGCTGCTGTCGAGCTGGCTGCACAGGCTGGCCATGGCCAATGGAATTCCACCTCAATATTTTGGGCGGGTTCTGGATGTCGCAGGTGGAGATTGGTCTGCAAAGCTTGACCGAGACCTTCCCGGACGAATCCTCAGTTTGCTGGTCGAACGAACGGGGTTGCCTGCCGAGGACATTGATGGCCTGGCTTTGCACCGCGACCCGCTGGCCCGGTTGCGCATGCGGCAGATCACAGGATCAGAAGATGCCCGCACATCGACCGCTCGGGTCAATCGCCTGCAATATTGCCCGTCATGCCTGAAAGAGGATCGCGCACCGTTCTTCCGGCGCGGCTGGAGCCTGGCGACGCGCGTTTCCTGCTTTCGGCATGGATGCCGCTTGCGCGATCACTGCCCTGCCTGCGGCGGTGGCATTGCGCCTGCTCGACAGAACCGGCTTCTGCCGCAACATTACTGCGTCAGGTGTGATGCTGATCTCCGAAAACCCACCCTGCCCGCCGAGTATGATGTGCAGCGTCTCGAACGGCTCATCGACGATTTGCTTCGAATGCATGTTGCGGGACATGGACGGCATGAAAATCCATCCCTGCCCGACATGCTTGGGGCGGCTTGTTTCACGTTCAATGGCGAGCCTACGCCAATTTCGCGCTTGCCGCACCGGGTACGCTACGCATTGTTCCGCCAGTTGGCCGATGGAATGACGCACCTCCAAAAACGTTCCGTGCATCCTGCAATTGATCTCTGGACCCGCATTGCACTGGCTGCGCCCAAGCATTCCGACTTGGTGGCATCACTGAGTGCAGAGATCACGTCACAGATAACACCGGGTACAAAGACGCGCTCCAGACATCCCGATTTGGAGGCCTTAAAACAGATCATCGGTCGCCTTCATTCTAACCGCCGCACATCATTGGCAACGGCTATGCCTGCGAATTGATGACCCCTGCATCCTCTAACTGCTCCCGATCGGGCAGGTCCTGCAGCGACTCCAGATCGAACGCGACCAGGAACTGCTCCGTCGTCACATAGGTATAGGGTGCTCCACGCCGCGGCGACCGTGGACCGGTTCCGATCAACCCGCGCGCATGCAGTCGCCCGATCAGATCGCGGCTGATCTCCTTGCCGAATATGTCCTTCAGCCCGTCCCGGGTGATCGGCTGGTGGTAGGCGATGGCAGCGAGCACCGCGACATCATATTCGTCCAGGTCCAGAAGCTGTTCGCCCACATCCGCAGCGGCCCTGATCGCTGGGGCGTAGGCGGGCCTCGTCCTCAGCATCCAACCGCCGGCGACCTCTGTCACTTCGAATGATCTGCAGTCAAGGTCAGCGGCCAGGTCCTCGATCAGAAGCTCAACCGAAGCTCCCTGCCCTACCACGCGCGCGAGGTCCTCGCGCGGCACCGGCGATGCGCTGGCGAAGAGAACGGCTTCAATCCGCCGCATCCATTCGCGCCAGCGCAATTCGGTTGGCAGATCGTCCAATTCCCGATCGAAGTCAGTTTCGGCGTGATCCTTGGCCATCGCTCAGATCCCGTAGAGCCGGAACGTGTCGCGGCCGGTCAGCTCGCGCACCGCGCCGAGATCGACCAACCGGTCACAGAGCCGCCGTGCGGACCGGTCCGGTAGTGGGAGGGCCGCAGGTGCGACGGCATCTTGGTTCAGGAACATCGCGACGGCGGCCTCTGCGCCTTTGGCGCGCAGCTTCGGCGCGACCGCTTTGAGATGCGCTGCCCGCCGCGCGAGGTCAGTTGAGAGACGCACGGCATCGACTGCCGATGAGACGAGTGCGCGATGACAAGCCGAGCGTAGATCTTCGCCTCGCTTGCGCATGTCGGCGCGGTTCAGGCCTGCGGCCAGAAGCGGCACGACATGGTCCCAACCAAGCGCCTGAGCGAGGGTCGCGTCAGCAAGGACGAGTGCGGGCACCTCGGCACGGGGGGCATCGTTTAGTACCGCCTCCAGCACC
This sequence comes from Pseudodonghicola sp., assembly GCA_050177915.1. Classification (GTDB taxonomy): domain Bacteria; phylum Pseudomonadota; class Alphaproteobacteria; order Rhodobacterales; family Rhodobacteraceae; genus Pseudodonghicola. The sequence continues at coordinate 4,202 of JBFXGQ010000416.1, forward strand.
ATTGCCGCGCGACTGACCGCTGCCCCCTGCCCGGCATCGAGCCAACTCGCGATCTGATCACCCTGAAGTTCAGGCAGCGCCCGGACCAGAGTCTGGACGGCCACCTGCCTTTCCGTGGCGCGACGCCACGCCAGACAGGTTTCGCCTGCCGGGCCGGGCAGGTCGCCGGGGCGCAGAAGATGCACCACGTCGCGCAGCTCTCTTGCCCGCTCCGGCCGACCCGAAAACGCGACACAAGCCTCCGCTGCGCGCAGCGCCAGCCGATCCCGCAGCAAGGCCTGGGGGATCGGCTCGTATCCTAACACAACATGCAGGTGGCTCAGTGCTGCGCCCGACAAAAACGCCACATCTTCAAGGGTTTCGGTGCGTGCCGAGGTGACCCAGGGCGGCATCCGGGGTAAGCTATCAGGGTCGCTGTCGAAGGTTGAGTGGGCATATGTCATGCCACAACACTATCTCGCGGCGGCGCTTTTGACTACAACATA
>JBFXGQ010000417.1:0-4684 GCA_050177915.1 Pseudodonghicola sp.
CGACCATCTGGGCGCCGGCGTCACCGTCGCCGAGCCCGCGGCCTTTCTCGACCGGCTGGCGGCGCTGGAGGGTCCGGTGCGGCTGGACCGCGCCACCGCACCGCAGCGGCTGGCCGATGTGCTGGGCGACAAGGCCGCCTATGGCGAGGACCCCTGCGCCCTGCCCAAGGCGCGCAAGAACGCAGCCGAGATCGCCGGCGCGGCGGCGGCGCATCTGCGCGACGGCGCCGCGATGGTCGAGCTGCTGTGCTGGCTCGACGCGCAGGCGCCGGGCAGCCTGACCGAAACCCGGGTGGTCACCCGGCTGGAGGAGTGCCGGCGCCGCGACAACGCGTTGCAGGACATCTCGTTCGAGACCATCGCCGGGACCGGGCCGAACGGCGCCATCATGCATTACCGCGTGACCGAGGCCACCGACAGCCGGCTGGAGGATGGCCAGATGCTGGTGCTGGACAGCGGCGGACAATATCTGGACGGCACCACCGATATCACCCGCACCATCGCCATCGGCACGGTCGGGGCGGCGGAACAGGCCTGTTTCACCCGGGTGTTGCAGGGGATGATCGCGATGTCGCGGCTGCGCTGGCCGCGCGGCCTGGCCGGGCGCGATATCGAGGCCGTCGGGCGGCTGCCGCTGTGGCTGGCGGGACAGGATTTCAACCACGGTCTGGGCCATGGCGTCGGCGCCTACCTCAGCGTGCACGAGGGGCCGCAGCGGCTGAGCCGGGTCAGCGAGGTGCCGCTGGAGCCCGGCATGATCCTGTCGAACGAGCCCGGCTATTACCGTGAGGGTGCCTTCGGCATCCGCATCGAGAACCTGATCGTGGTGCAGGAGGCGCCGCCGCTGCCTGAGGCAGACCCCGAACGCCGCATGCTGAACTGGCGCACCCTGACCTATGTTCCGATTGACCGCCGGCTGATCGTCGTGGATATGTTGACCCCGGCCGAGCGCGCATGGCTGAACGAGTATCATGCGCAGGTGGCAGAGCTGATCGCACCCAGGGTCGGTGAGCCTGCCCGTTGCTGGCTGGAGGAGGCTACAGCACCGCTCTGAGAGCATGGCGGTGCGGCCGCGGATCAGATGACAGGACGCGGCGGCATCGCCGCAACCGCTCCGGCGTGACACCGGAATGTTACAGAGCGCGGCCAAGGAATGGATTGAACGAAGAGTTTCGGGAAGGACGAGAGATGGCAGACAATATCAGGATTCGCAAAGCACCGGGGATCTGGACGGTACGGTCCGGCGGCGCGGTACTGGGCGAAACGAGCAACGCGCTGGAGCTGAGCGACGGCGATCTGCCACCGGTCATCTACTTTCCACGCAGCGATATCGCCATGGCCTTTCTCGACCGCACCGACAAGGTGACCCATTGCCCGCGGCGGGGCGACGCCAGCCACTTCTCGATCATCACCAAATCCTCGGTGCACGAGAATGCCGCCTGGAGCTATGAGACCCCGCCCGAGGCGATGGCCGCCATCAAGGACCATCTGGCCTTCTACACCAGCGACAACGTGACGGTGGAACAGATCTGATCCCCGCCCCGGCGGAAACGCGAACGCCCCGGTCCTGAGGACCGGGGCGTTTTTGTTCGGGCCTGCGCCGATGATCAGGCGTAGGGCAACAGCCAGTCGCTGGCGGCCTCGAGCTCGGCCAGGCCGACCCCCTGCAGCAGCACCAGATCCTCGCCCTCATAGGAGATCACGGTGCCGTCGGCGGAGGCCCGCAGCGCCACTGCGGCCGAGACATCCTCCGCCTCGAAGATCGCCTGCAGATCCTCCATCGTGTAGGGGCCATGGGTCGGCACGTGGTCGTAATCCCGAACGATATTGGCCAGTTGCAGCGTGTCCCCGCCGGCGAGGTCGAAATCGGTGATCTCGGCCATGCCGTTGCCGGCGCGGCTGAGGATGATGAACTCGTCGGCCCCGGCGCCGCCGGTCATGATGTCGTTGTTGTCGCCCATCAGCGTGTCGCGGCCGCCCCCGCCATAGAGGCGGTCGGTCTCGCCGGCGGTCACGGTCACATCCGCGGCCGAGAACAGCAGGTCGTTGCCGGTGCCGCCGCGCAGCACGGCGCCGCCGATGGCCTCGTCGACCAGGATGTCGTTGCCGGCCTGACCGCCGAGCACGTCGCCGGCACCGCCGAGCACCTGATCGTTGCCGACACCGCCATACATCCGGTCGATGCCGCTGCTGCCCTGCAGCCAGTCATCGCCCAGCCCGCCATAGAGGACATCGTTGCCCCAGCCGGCGTAGAGCATGTCATCGCCCTTGTCGCCATAGAGGGTGTCGTCGTCATTGCCGCCGCGGATGACGTCGTCGCCGAGGCCGCCATGGATGACGTCGTTGCCGTAATCGCCATCCAGAATATCGTTGCCCACGTGACCATAGATGAGATCGTCGCCGGTCTGACCCCGGATGACATCGTCGCCCAGGTTGCCATAGATGGTATCGTCATCCTCGCCACCGAAGATGGTATCGGCACCGTCGCCGCCGGAAATCACGTCGTTGCCGGCATCGCCCGACAGCCGGTCGGCACCGGCGCCGCCGTCGATATCGTCATTGCCGTCGCCGCCGTGGATGGTGTCGGCACCGGCGTGGCCGAGGATCACGTCATCGCCGGTCTGGCCGAAGATGCTGTCCCGGCCGGCATGGCCGAGGATCCGGTCATTGCCCGCGCCACCGCTGAGGGTGTCGTTGCCGGCGTCGCCGAAGATCAGGTCGTCGCCATCGTCGCCGGTGATGAGGTCGTCGCCGAAACCGCCGTGCAGCTCGTCATTGCCGTCATGGCCCCAGATGACGTCGTTGCCATAGCCGCCATCGGCGTAATCGTCGCCCGGCCCCGCCGACAGCGTGTCGTCGCCCAGATGGCCGATCAGAACATCATTGTCGCCCGCGCCGTTCAGGAAATCGTCGCCGGCGCCGCCGCGCAGGGTGTCGTCGCCGCCATAGCCGCGCAACTCGTCATCGCCGTCCCGGCCACTCATCTGATCGTCGTCGCCGGTGCCGATCATCAGGTCGTCGCCGTCGGTCCCGACGAAGATACGCAGCGCCGCCTCCTGACTGGCGACGATCTCCTCGAATGCGGCGAACGGATCTTGGGTCAGAACAGGCATGGGACGCTCCTTGAATGGCATGACACAATCGACGACGATTCGCGTTTCCGCGATATCATTTACTGTCTATTAACTCTCTTCGGTGTCGTTGCACTACCTCAGGGCGCAACCGCGGGGAAAAATTCCACCCAGAAGGTGCGATTTACTCAACAATTCAAATGGCTTCCGGAAACTGTTTCCCGAATCAGGAATGCTCTTCCGCCGCCGTCGCCGCGAGGGCGCGGTTATAGGCCTTGAGCGCGTCGACCTGATAGAGCGCCCCCAGAATTTCGGGCGGCGCGTCGCCTTCGCCGCGCAGGATCACCGGCACATAGTCCACCCCGGCGCGGTCGAAGATCGGCATCGCCGCCTCCAGCGTGGCGCCGGCCTCGATGCAGAGCCCCTGTTCGACCATCTCGCGGCAGGCCGCCTCGGCGGCGCAGCCGGCATCCGAGGCCGGGCGCATCACCGCGCCGGCGCGCAGCATCGCCAGCAGATAGGCCTGCGGCCCCGCCGCCAGATGGGTGCCGCGCCGCTCCAGCTGGGTCAGGAAGAACGACCGGTCGACCAGCCGCGAGGACAGCGCCGTCGACAGGCTGACCGAGGCCATCACCGCGATGCCGATCTGCCAGTCGCCGGTCAGTTCGAACACGATCAGCGTGGTCGAAATCGGCGCGCCCAGCACCGCCGCCGCCACCGCCCCCATGCCCGCGAAGGCATAGAGCGTGTGCTTGCCCGAAACCTCGGGCAGCAGCCCGGTGGCCACCAGCCCGAAGGCCAGCCCGGTCAGCGCCCCCACCATCAGCGACGGCGAGAACACGCCGCCGCCCATCCGCCCGCCGAAGGTGATCGACACCGCCACCGCCTTCATGACGGCGAAGACGATGGCCTCGCGCAGGCCCAGACCGCCGCTCAGCGCCCGGCTCATGGTCTCGTAGCCGACGCCGATGATATGCGGGTAGAAGATCGCCATTGCCCCCAGCAGCCCGCCGGCGATTGCCGGGCGCAGCCAGCGCGGCAGGCCCAGCCGGGCCTGCATATGGCTGCCGATGTCGTCGGCGAAGAAGATGCCGCGCATCAGCAGCGCCGCGACCACGCCGCAGATCAGCCCGAGGATCAGGAAGGCCGGCAGCTCGACATAGAACTGCAGCTCTCCCGGCGTGGTCAGGGCGAATTCAGCGACATTGCCGTATTGCATGCGCGAGATCACCGTGCCGGCGACCGCGGCGATGACGATGGGGGCGAAGGCATGCACCGCGAAATGCCGCAGCACCACCACCAGCGCGAAAAGCGCGCCGGCGATCGGTGCGTTGAAGCTGGCCGAGACGGCGGCGGCGACGGCGCAGCCCAGCAGGTCGCGCCCGGTGATGCCGTCGGCGTTGATGCGCCGGCAGACCCAGGTCGAGATCACCGCGGCCATATGCACCACCGGCCCCTCCCGCCCCGACGAGCCGCCGCTGCCCAGAGTGATCAGCGAGGCGAAGATCGAGGCGACCCCGGCGCGCGTCTCGACCCGCCCGTCGCTCAGCGCGGCGCCCTCGATCACATCGGCGACCGACCGCACCCGGCCGTCGGGGGTGAACCGGTGCAGG
>JBFXGQ010000418.1:0-4671 GCA_050177915.1 Pseudodonghicola sp.
GCTCGGTCTGTCGATAATAGGCCAATTCGCCGTGATCCTCGCACCAGATTACGGCCTTGTCTTCACTGGAATTGCTCCACAGTACCACGCCATACATCATTCAGACCCCGTTCAGTACATGTCACGATTTTGGAGCAAAACCCGGGCTCCGGAATATGGTGAATTATGAATCGAGAGACTGAAATTTGTGTCTGCCCCCGAAGGTTCCGACCTCAATTAGCGTCACGCTTACGCCAATTAGCGACAGGTGCGTTTTATTTCCCGCGACTTATGCTACTCTTTCGTAACCCGGACAGCTGTATGGATAAGCTTTACAGCCCATCTCCGGGATCGGTGTGACGATCATGTACAAGCCCTCACGCTCGCCTTCCGAATTGCGCAACATGTTCGGTGCGAATCTGCGCATTCTCTCAAAACGATATCCATCCATCTCGGAACTGTCCCGAAAGCTTGGCATCAACCGCACGCAGTTCAATCGCTACCTGTCCGGCGAAAGCTTTCCCCGCCCCGATGTGCTGGACCGGATCTGCAGCTTTTTCGACGTCGATGCGCGCATCCTGCTGGAACCCGTCGAACAGCTGAGCGGCGAGTCGCAGATCTTCAGCACCCCCTATCTGTCCGAGTTCATGGGCAAGTCGGCGGTCTCGGTTTCCGAGGATGTGTTTCCCTCCGGCTTCTACCGCTTCTCGCGCCGCAGCTTCACCGACAGCGCCCGCTTCGTCATCGGCCTGTGCCGCGTCCACCGCGAGAACGCGCTGTGCTTCGTGCGCGGTTTCGAGGCGGCGGAGGCGATGCGCCAGCAGGGGCTGTCCACCGCCCATAGCGCGCGCGAGTTCCGCGGCTTCATCCTGCGGCAGGAGGACGGCGTGGCGCTGTTGATCTCGCGCCGCAACGCGATGACGGGCTCGTTCAACTACCTGTCGCGGGTGGCCTCCTTCGAGAACAACTTCTGGCTGGGCTATGTCACCCGCACGATGCGCGAGACGGTGACCGGCACCCGGGTCACCCGGCTGGTCTACGAGCATCTGGGGACCAACACCCACGCCATTCTGGCCGCCGCGCGCGGCACCGGCCTGTGCACCGAGGAACAGTTGCTGCCGTTCCACCGGCGGCTGCTGCAGGTCGACGCGCCGTTCCGCTGATCGCGTCGACAAAAGTATCTGATTGAAACAAGTCGTGCCACCCAACCCCGGTGCGGCCGGCATTGCCCGTCGGCGGCCCGGGGCGCCGCTTTGGCGCGCCGGCGGCGCCGGTTGACGCCAAAGCGGAACAGGTCGGCAGAACCGGCGCCGCCACGGCCCTCAGGCCAGCTTCGCCTTTGCCGAAATCTCCCGCACCGGCGCCTCGGGCGCCCGTGCCAGCCGGTAGACATGCCAGGTCGCATGCCCCAGCACCGGCAGCACCAGCAGCAGCCCGAGGAAGGCCGGCAGCATGGCGGCAAAGGTGATCGCCGCCACGAAGATGCCCCAGCCCAGCATCGGCACCGGGTTGTGCTGCACGTAGGAGAAGCTGGTGATCATCGCGGTGACGAAATCCACCTCGCGGTCCAGCAGCAGCGGCAGCGCCAGCACGGTGATCATATAGAGCAGCAGCGCGAACATCGCCCCCACCAGCGAGCCGAAGGCCAGCATCTCCAGCCCCTCGAGGGTCTGGAAGACCTCGATCGAGGAGGAGATATTGGTCATCGTCGACAGCCCGAGGAACAGCGCGAAGATCATGTGGCCGAGGAAGAACCAGAACAGGAAGACCACCACGATGATGGCGCAGATCGACGGCAGCTGGCGCCGGCTCTGGTGCAGCACCACCCCCAGGATCGCCCCCAGCCGCAGCGGCTCGCCCTGCTCCAGCCGGTGCGAGATCTCATAGAGGCCGACCGCCGCGAAGGGGCCGATCAGAGGGAAGCCGATCGCCGCCAGCACCAGCCAGAAGGTGGTCTGGGTGTAATAGGTCACCGCCGTCATCGCCCAACCCGCCAGCACGTAGAAGCCCGCGAACATCAGCCCGCAGAGCGGCGCCCGCCGGAAATCGTGCCAGCCGCAGGCCAGCGCCTGCATCAGCATGGCAGCCGTCATCGGCCGCAGCGGCGGCACGCCAAGTTCCTTTTCCATCCCTGTTGTCCTCCTCCCTGTTGGACGCCGGTCTACATGGCGGGCCTCTTCTGAGGCCAACCGGTCGCCGCGTGATAGGCCGCCCCGAGCGCGAGCATCTGCGCATCGCTGCCACGGCGGCCGAAGATCTGAATGCCCATGGGCAGCCCCTTGGCGCCGAAGCCGGCCGGCGCCGCCAGCGCCGGCAGGCCCAGCAGGCTGATCGGCACCACCACCTCCATCCAGCGGTGATAGGTGTCCATCGCGCGCCCCGCGATCGCGGTCGGCCAGGGCTGGTTGACGTCGAACGGCCAGACCTGCGCAGTGGGCAGCACCAGCGCGTCGTAATCCTCGAACAGCTGGGCGGCGCGGCGGAACCAGTCCGAGCGGATCACGCTGGCGCGGTGCACCTCCATCGCGCCCATCGCCAGACCGCGCTCTGCCTCCCACAGGGCGCTGTCCTTGAGCTTGGCGCGCTGCGCCGGCTGCGCCATCATCGGCGCCAGCCCCGCCCCCACCTGCCAGGACCGCAGGGTGATCCAGCTGTCCCAGATCGCCGTGGCCGAGAACGGCGGCGCCACGGTCTCGACATGGGCGCCGAGATCCCCGAATACCTTGAGCGCGCTCTCGCACAGCTCCAGCACGCCCGCCTCCATCGCAAAGGCGCCGCCCCAGTCGCCCAGCCAGCCGATCCGCATCCCCTTGGGGTTGCAGGGCGCCAGCGGCGCCACCGGCACATGCGGTGTCCCGTGCGGCTGGCGCGGATCGGGGCCGGCGATGACGTCGAGCAGCAGCGCGATATCCTCGGGGCTGCGCGCCATCGGCCCCAGCGTCGCCAGCTGGTGCAGGAAGGTGTCGCCGCGCGGTTCGGACGGCACCAGCCCCCAGCCCGGCCGGAAGCCGTAGACGTTGTTCCAGGCCGCCGGATTGCGCAGGCTGCCCATCATGTCCGACCCGTCGGCCAGCGCGGTCATGCCGGTCGCCAGCGCCACCGCCGCCCCGCCCGAGGAGCCGCCGCAGCTGAGCGCCGGATCATAGGGGTTCGCGGTGGCGCCATAGACCGGGTTGAAGGTATGCGAGCCGAGGCCGAATTCCGGCACATTGGTCTTGCCGATCAGGATGGCGCCGGCGGCGCGCATCCGCGCCGCGATCAGGTCGTCGACCTTGGGCAGGTTGCCCGCCAGCACCGGCGAGCCGTGCGACGACACGATGCCGGCCACGTCGACCAGATCCTTGACCGCGATCGGCAGACCGTGCAGCGGCCCGCGCCGGGGCCCGCTGTCGGCGGCCTGCGCCTCGGCCATCAGGTCGTCGGGATCGCGCAGCGCGACGATGGCGTTGACCTGCGGATTCACCGCCTCGATCCGCGCCAGCGTCGCCTGCATCAGCTCGGCCGCCGACAGCCGGCCGGCGGAGAGATCGGCCAGAATTTGGGTTGCGCTCTGTCGGGTCAGGGTCATGCGGCATGCTCGTGCAAGGGGAATTCGCCTTACCGTAGAACCACGGCGTGACCAAGGAAACCCTCTGCGTGCATGCGCAGACCGCCCGTTTCAGACGAAGTCGAAATCTCCGGCAGTCAGATGGGTGCCGGCGGCGCCCAGCAACAGGATGGTGCCGCCGTCATAGACGATCTTCAGATCCGCCCCCTGGTCGCCGATCGTCAGCCCGGCGAAGCCGCCGCTGTGATCGGCGATCCGCAGCTGGTCGGCCGAACGCGCATAGTCCTGCACCCGGTCGGTGCCGCCGTTGGCGCCGAAGACAAAGGTATCGCCGCCGCCGCCGCCGATCAGCGTGTCGTCGCCGGCGCCGCCCGCCAGCACATCGTTGCCGTTGCGCCCGTTCAGCAGGTTGTCGGCCTCGTCGCCGCTCAGCCGGTCGCCCTTGGCGGTGCCGATCAGGTTCTCGATCGAGGTCTCCTGCACGAAGCCCTGCCCGACCGCCGCCAGGCTGCCGGCCTTGGCCGCCGGGTTCTGCCAGGCGCCGCCGCTGTCCAGGGTGAAGGTGACGCCGCGCTTGAAGGCGGAAAAGTCGATGGTGTCCGTGCCGCTGCCGCCCAGCACCGTCAGCCCGTGGGTCGGGTCGGTGGGCCGGATCGCGATCCTGTCGTCGCCGGCGCCCAGCCGCACCAGACCGCCGCCGCCGCCGCCGATACGGACCAAATCGTTACCGTCGCCGGCGGTCACGGCCTCGACCCAGCCGGCGCCGGTGACCACGCTGTCGTTGCCGCCCATCGCCTTGACCAGCCCGGCACCGCCGGCGCCCACCACCACCCTGTCGTTGCCCTCGCCGGCGTCGACGAAGCCGACATAGCCGGCGCCGGTCTTGATCACATCCTTGCCGTCGTGGGTCGAGATCGCCCTGACCCCGCCGGTCGTGGTGGTGACGCGGTCGACACCGCCGCCGGTATCGACGATCCCGGCACCGCCGGCGCCGATCCGGATCGCGTCGCCGATGGCGAGCCCGGCGACGCCCCCGGTGTCGATGCTCTGCACATGGGCGCTGCCGGTGGTGACGACATTCTCGCGCGCATAGAGGTTGATGCTGAAGGTCGCATCGTCCTGCTGGTTGCCCAGCGTCACCTGAT
>JBFXGQ010000419.1:0-4668 GCA_050177915.1 Pseudodonghicola sp.
ATACGCCCCGGAAGTGTCTGGGCTGGAAGACCCCAGCAGAGGTCTTCCGAGAGAAAATGATGGAGGAGAGCGGCCCCCGACCCTACCCTCGCAGGCAATAGGAGTCGCACTTCAGGTATCGCTCACAAGCAAGCGTCGCGTTTCGATGGTCTTTCGTTTGATCCTCTCTCGCTGTTTCAAAATGGTTTCGCCGCGCCTGAAGAAGACATCAGCTGGGGTGAGGTTTTTCAGGCTCTCGTGGTAGCGATGATGGTTGTAGTGATCGACGAAGGCGTCGATCTTCTGCCTGAGATCGCCGGGTAGGAAGTAGTTTTCCAGTAGGATGCGGTTCTTCAGGGTCTGGTGCCAGCGCTCGATCTTACCCTGGGTCTGCGGGTGATACGGTGCGCCGCGGACATGATCCATCTGCCGGTCTTCCAGCCAGTCGGCCAGTTCTCCCGAGATATAACTGGCGCCGTTGTCGGAGAGCAGGCGTGGCTTATGCAGGACCGTCGCCTGATCACAACCCGAGGCCTGCAGCGCTAGGTCCAGCGTATCGGTCACGTCGCCCGACTTCATCGTTGTGCAGAGCTTCCAGGCGATGATGTAGCGGCTGTAATCGTCGAGGATGGTGGACAGGTAGAACCACCCCCAGCCAATGACCTTGAGATAGGTAAAATCGGTCTGCCAGAGCTGGTTCGGCCGGGTCGTCTTGTCCCGGAACTCGTCGGCTGCGGACACCACCGCATAGGCGGGGCTGGTGATCAGGTCATAAGACTTGAGGATGCGATAGACGTAAGCCTCTGACACAAAATACTTTTCTGTGTCGGTGAACTGCACGGCCAACTCGCGCGGCGACAGCTCGCTTTCCTTCAAGGCCAGGTCCTTGATCCTCTCGCGTACCGGCTCTGGAATGCGGTTCCAGACCCGTGACGGCCTAGGACTGCGATCCTCAAGCGCTTCTGGCCCACCCGACAGATACCGGTCATACCAACGATAGAAGGTGGTTCTGGGGATGCCGAGCTTGTCTAGCGTGCGCTTGGTTGGCAGGTGCGATCCTTCCACCAGTCGGATGATCTCCAGCTTCTCGGATGCAGGGCATCTCATTCGTCGCCCCCCCCATCCGCGATCATGCTTTTTTTGAGCAGCCGCAGCTCCAAGGCCTGTTCGGCCACGACCTCCTTCAGATCACGTGCCTCTCGGCGCAGATCCTTGACCTCGCCCGACGTCGCCGCACGCGCTGTGTCGCCCGCCAGGCGCTTCTTACCAGCCTCGAGGAACTCCTTGGACCAGCTGTAATACAGGCTCTGGGCAATGCCCTCACGGCGGCACAGCTCGGCAATGCTGTCCTCGCCCTTAAGGCCATCCAGCACGATCCTGATCTTCTCTTCGGCTGAATACTGTTTACGGGTCGCTCGACGGATGTCCTTGACGACCTTCTCGCCGTGGCCCTGCTTGGTTCCGGGTTTCTGTCTCATCTTCACTCCTTGGTGGTTCCGATGAACCAGAAACCCTCTCTTATCAAATCATCCTAAACTGTCCCATTGGTGCTGACGTCAGACAATTCTGCACTATCCCATCAAAGCAGATCGGCGGCGCTGAACGGGCAATCCGCGAAGCGGTATGCCGCACCCGATCTTCTTCATCCTCTTCCCTCTGCTCACACCGGGATGGTGATTGATTTATGCTGGAAGTGCCATCTGGCAGGAGATGGGTGACGATCCGATGCACGTCATGATGCGGCAGATCATGGCCCTGTTCGACGAATATCAGTCCAAGGAAAACGCCAAGCACGTCCTGCGCGCCTTGAAGGAGAATGCGCGTCAGGGCTTTTGGAACGGCTCGCTGCCACCCATCGGTTATCGTGTCGTCGATGCCGAACAGCGCGGCGCGAAGATGAAGAAGAAGCTGAAGATCGACCCACTGCACGCCGACACGGTGCGGATGATCTTCCGCTTGGCGCTGGAGGGAGACGGCATGTCGGGTCCGATGGGCGTCAAGGCCATCGTCAATCACCTCAACGGCAATCACATCTTCACCCGCAATGGCGGCCGCTGGGGCATCGGCCAGCTTCACCGCGTTCTGACCCGGCGGACCTATATCGGCGAGCATCAGTTCAACAAACGGTCCAAGAAGGGTGAGGTGAAGCCGGAGAAGGAGGTCGTGACCGTCCCCGTGCCGCCGCTGATCGACCGCGAGTCCTTTGACGCGGTTCAAAGCCGCCTGCAGGCCAACAACCCCAAGGTCACGCCGCCGCGCGTCGTCAGCGGCCCGAATCTGCTGACCGGCATCTGCTATTGCGGGAACTGCGGCGGCGCGATGACGCTGCGCACCGGCAAGAGCGGCCATTATCGCTACTACGCCTGTTCGATCCGGGCACGGCAGGGCGCGACCGGCTGCAAGGGGCGGGCAATCCCCATGAACAAGCTCGACAAGATGGTGGTGAACCATATCGAGGAGCGGTTACTTGATCCCGAACGGATCGAGGATGTGCTGGCATCGCTGCTGGACCGTCGGCAGGAAGGTTTCGAGCGCCGCAGCCAACACATCGCTGAGCTGAATCATCGCGCCGCCGAGGCCGATATGCGACTCAAACGGCTTTACGATGCCATCGAAGCCGGTTCGCTCGACCCAGCCGAATCCGCACTGGGCGAGCGCGTTGCCGGCCTCACGGCGCTCCGGGACCAAGCACGAACCGGCGCTACCCGCATCGAAACCATGCTGGCCAGTTCCACCCATCAGCGCCTCACCGGCGACACCGTGCGTGAACTGACCATTGAAGCGCGCCGCAGATTACGGCTCGGAAAGGGCGGCTATCGGCGGGAATATGTCCGGGCTTTCGCCCAGCGTGTCGAGGTCGCGGACGACGCGATCTACATCAAGGGCAACAAGAATACTCTGCTGCGGGCACTGGTGGCGACACAAGGAGGGAAATCGGCGGCAACCGGCGTTCCCGGTTTTATACCAAGGTGGCGGGGAGACAGGGATTCGAACCCTGGGGACGCTCTCACGCCCAACGGTTTTCAAGACCGCCGCATTCGACCGCTCTGCCACCTCCCCGGCGTGCCGGGTGTAGGACGGGCGTCGAGGGCAGGCAAGCGGAAAACCGGGGATTTCTTGCCGACCGCGGCGCGGCGTGCTTTCCATGCCCGCCGCGTCACGTTATGATCCCGCCAATCGCCGCGCGGCACCGCGCAGCGGCCGGGCGTCTGGGGATTGCCGGGCTGCATCGGCGCGAGGGGATCGCGCCACGGGGCCGGACGGCGACAGGACCGGGATAACCGGCACCGGGAAACCGGCAAGGGGCAAACGGCTCAGGCGCATGCGGGCGCACCCCGCACGCTGGCAGGCAAGGAACGAGAAGATGGATCGAGCATTTCGTATACCCCGGCGCCCGCTTCATACAGTCGGGCGCCCGGTTCGGCTGGCTGCGCTGTTGGGCGCCGTCGGGCTGCTGGCCGCCTGCGAAGAGGGGGCGAAGATGCCCAGCTTCTTCAAGGCCGGCGACAAGACGGCCGAAAGCGCGCCGATACAAAGCTCGCGCACCACGCTGGTGGCGCGCGATGTCGAGGCGCCCGAGGTGTTCCAGGTGACCGAGGCCGGGCTGTGGGACGGACGCCCGTCGTTCAACGGCATCTGGGTGGCCCATCCCGACGTCAAGGAGCCCGAGCGGGTGATCATCCGCAACACCGCCAACGGCAAATTCGTGATCGGCGCGCTGTTCCGGCGCGAGCGTGCCATTCCCGGGCCGCGCCTGCAGGCCTCTTCCGACGCCGCCGCCGCGCTGGGGATGCTGGCCGGCGCGCCGGTGCAGCTGAACGTCACCGCGCTGCGCCGCGAGGATGTCGACCCCGAGCCGGCAGACGAGGGCACCGCCGCGGCGCCCGAGGCGCCCGCCGCGGTGGAGGCAACCGCGCTCGACCCCGTCGCCGGCGCCGGCGCGGCAATCGAGGCCGCGCCCGAGACCAAGCCCAAGGCCGCCGCCAAACCCGCGGACAAACCCGCCGCGCCGAAGCCGGCCAAGACCTCGTCGCTCGACAAGCCCTATATCCAGATCGGGATCTTCAGCGTGAAGGAAAACGCCGAGCGCGCCGCCGGCCAGATGCGCTACGCCGGCATGATCCCCACCGTGCTGGAGCAGGAGACGAGCGGCAAGCGGTTCTGGCGCGTGCTGGTCGGACCGGCGCGCAACGCCACCGAACGCAGCGCCCTGTTGACGAAAGTGAAGGAAACCGGATTCTCGGATGCCTATGCCGTTTCGAACTGATCCCCGCCCGCTCGCCCGCGCGCTGCGCCTGACCGCCCTGGCCCTGTCGGCCGCGCTCTGGGCGCTGCCGGCCTCGGCCTTCGACACCCGCGCCCGCGCCGCCTATGTGCTGGACCAGAGCACTGGCACGGTGCTGCTGTCCAAGAACGCGGACGAGGCGCTGCCGCCGGCCTCGATGTCCAAGCTGATGACGCTCTATGTCGCCTTCGAGGCGCTGCGCGACGGCCGGCTGACGCTGGACGAACGGCTGCCGGTGTCGGAACACGCGATGAGCTATGGCGGCTCGACCATGTTCCTCGACACCACCGACCGGGTGCGGGTCGAGGATCTGCTGCGCGGCATCATCGTCCTGTCCGGCAATGACGCCTGCGCCGTGATCGCCGAGGCGCTGAGCCCCGACGGCACCGAGGCCGGCTTCGCCC
>JBFXGQ010000420.1:0-4664 GCA_050177915.1 Pseudodonghicola sp.
CCTGGTTCGCGCCGGGGTCGATTACGAACCCTTCGTCAAGCTGCCCGAACCGGGGCTGGTGGAGCAGGCGCAGGGCAGCCAGCTGTGCGTCGACGGGCTGGAGCATGGCAAGCGCTACCGCGTGACCTTCCGCAAGGGGTTGCCGGCGGCCAGCGGCGAGACGCTCTATAGGGATGTCGAGCTGACCCATTACGTGCGCGACCGCAGCCAGAACGTGCGCTTCCCCGGCCGCTCCTACGTGTTGCCCAAGGCCGCCGATGCGGCGCTGCCGGTGCAGACCGTCAACGTCGATCATCTGGACCTCACGCTCTACCGGATCAGCGACCGCAACCTGATCCAGGCGATCCGCGACGACTATTTCGCCCGGCCGCTGTCCTATTGGCAGCAGGAGACCCTGTCCGAAGGCATGGCCGAGCAGATCTGGACCGGCACGGCGGATGTGCAGAACGCCCTCAACCAGGACATGACCACGCGGCTGCCGATGGGGCAGGCCATCGCCGGGCAGCCGGCGGGGATCTATGCGCTGACCGCTAAGGTGCCGGGCGCCGATCCCTATGACAATCCGGGCGCGACGCAGTGGTTCGTGCTGTCCGATCTGGGGCTGTCGACGATGTCGGGGGCGGACGGGCTGCATGTGCAGGTGCAGGGGCTGTCCGACGCGCAGCCGCGCGCGGGGATCGAGGTGACGCTGGTGTCGCGCGCCAATGCGGTGCTGGCCCGGGTGGCGACCGATGCCGATGGCCACGCGGTCTTCGACCCCGGCCTGACCCGGGGCAGCGGCGGCGCCGCGCCCGGTCTGGTTCTGGCGCGGCAGGGGGCCGAGGATCTGGCCTTCCTGTCGCTGACCGAACCGGCCTTCGACCTGTCCGACCGTGGGGTCGAGGGGCGCGCGCCTGCCGGCCCGGTCGATGTCTTCCTGACCACCGACCGTGGCGCCTACCGCGCCGGCGAGACCGTCAACGCCACTGTGCTGGCACGCGACGACACCGCCCGGGCGGTCGAGGGGCTGCCGCTGATCGCCATCCTCAGCCGGCCCGACGGGGTGGAATACAGCCGCCATGTCTCGGCCGGCGGCCAGGCCGGCGGCCATGTGTTCGCCTTCCCGGTGGCGGCGAGCGCGCCGCGCGGCACCTGGCGGCTGGACATCAAGTCCGACCCCGACGCGGCGGCGCTGGCCAGCCAGACCCTGCTGGTCGAAGATTTCCTGCCCGAGCGCATCGACTTCGACCTGAGCCTGCCGGATGCGCCGCTGCACGCCGGCGACGCCCCGCCGCTCAGCATCGCGGCGCGCTATCTGTTCGGGGCGCCCGGCGCGGATCTGAGCATCGAGGGGCAGGTGGTGCTGCGCGCCGCCGAGACGGTCGAGGGCTGGCCCGGCTATCGCTTCGGCCGCCATGATGCCGACAGCCGGGCGCAAAGCAGCTATTTCGGCGGCGACCGCACCGACGCGCGCGGCCAGGCCACCGTGGCCATCGAGATCCCGCGCCCCGAGACCGCCGGCCAGCCGATGCAGGCCGAGGTGATCGCGCGGCTGGCCGACGGCTCCGCCCGGCCGGTCGAGCGGCGTCTGAGCGTGCCGGTGCGCCCCGATGGCGCGGTGATCGGCATCAGGCCGCTGTTCGACGAGGTGGTCGGCGAAGGCTCCGACGCCGGGTTCGAGGTGATCGGCCTGTCGACCGAGCTGACGCCCGAGCCGATGGCGGTGCGCTGGACCCTGAACCGGGTCGAGACCCGCTATCAGTGGTATCAGCTTTACGGCAACTGGGATTGGGAGCCGGTGACCCGCCGCAGCCGCGTCGCCACCGGCGAGGCGCAGCTGGGCGCGGCGCCGCTGGCGATCTCGCAGCCGGTCGACTGGGGTCAGTACGAGCTGGTGGTGGAACGCACCGACGGCAGCTATGCCGCCTCTTCGGTCGGGTTCTATGCCGGCTGGTATGTCTCGGCTGATGCCTCCTCGACCCCCGACCGGCTGGATCTGTCGCTGGATCGCGAGAGCTATGCGGTGGGCGACACCGCGCAGCTGCGCATCGTGCCGCGCATGGCGGGCACCGCGCTGGTGACTGTGATGGCCGACCGGGTGATCTCGCGGCAGGCGGTGACGGTCGCGGCCGGCGAGACGGTGATCCCGCTGCCGGTGACGGCGGACTGGGGCACCGGCGCCTATGTCGAGGCCACCGTGATCCGGCCGATGGATGTGGCCGCGGGGCAGAACCCGGCGCGGGCCATCGGGCTGGCGCATGCGGCGGTCGATCCGGGCGACAAGGCGCTGACAGTCACCATCGCCGCGCCGGCGCTGACCCGGCCGCGCGGCACCGAACGGGTACGCGTCGATGTCGCCGGCATGGCGGCGGGCGACGCCGCCTGGCTGACGCTGGCGGCGGTGGATGTCGGCATCCTTAACCTCACCGGCTTCGAAAGCCCCGATCCGCAGGGTTATTACTTCGGCCAGCGCCGGCTGGGGGTGGAGCTGCGCGATGTCTACGGCCGGCTGATCGACGGGCTGAACGGGGCGATGGGCACCGTGCGCTCGGGCGGCGACGGCAGCTTGGGGATGCAGCGGCAATCGCCGCCGCCGACGCAGGACCTGATGGCGGTGTTCAGCGGCCCGGTGCAGGTGGGCGACGATGGCACCGCCTATGTCGACATCGACCTGCCCGAGTTCAACGGCACCGTGCGGCTGATGGCGGTGGCCTGGACGGCCCATGCCGTGGGCCAGGCCGAGGCCGACATGCTGGTGCGCGACCCGGTGGTGGTCAGCGCCAGCGTGCCGCGTTTCCTCGCCCCCGGGGACACGGCGCGGGTGCGGCTTGAGGTCGTCCATGCCGACGGGCCGGTGGGCGAGGCCGCCGTGGCGCTGAGCGCGCAGGGCGGCGGCATCGTGCTGGGCGACACCCCGGCACCCTTTACCCTGACCGAGGGCGGCAAGGTGGTGCTGGAGGTTCCGGTGCGTGCCGTCGCGGTGGGCGATCCGGTGATCGAGCTGGCGCTCACCACCCCCGCAGGCGAGGTGCTGCGCCAGAGCCTGCGGCTGCCGGTGCGCGCCAACGATCCGGTGGTGGCGCAGACGCGGCGGTTCTCGCTGGCCGGCGGCGACAGCTTCCTGTTCAGCGACGATGTCTTTGCCGGGCTGCGGCCGGGCACCGGGTCGGCCATCGTCTCGGCCGGGCCGCTGGCGCGGTTCGATGTGCCGGGGCTGTTGGCGACCCTCGACCGCTATCCCTATGGCTGCACCGAACAGGTGACCAGCCAGGCGATGCCGCTGCTCTATCTGTCTTCGGTGGCGCAGGCGGTGGGGCTGGGCAACGGCCCGGCGGTCGATCTGCGCATCTCCGACGCGATCGGCCGCATCCTGACCCGGCAGGCGCCGAATGGCGCCTTCGGCTTGTGGCGTGCGGATTCGGGGGACTTCTGGCTCGATGCCTATGTCACCGACTTCCTGTCGCGGGCGCGGGCCACGGGGCACCCGGTGCCCGATCGGCCGTTCCGCCAGGCGCTGGACAATCTGCGCAACCGGGTCAACTACGCCCCCGATTTCGACGCCACCGACGACGCCGGCGGCGATATCGCCTATGCGCTGATGGTGCTGGCGCGCGAGGGGGCGGCGGCGATGGGCGATCTGCGCTATTACGCCGACGTGAAGGGCGGCGATTTCGCCACCCCGCTGGCCGCCGCGCAGCTGGGCGTGGCGCTGGCCGCCTATGGCGACCAGCCGCGCGCCGACGCGATGTTCGCCCGCGCCGCCAGGATGATCGGCCAGAAACAGGCGCCCGAGCGGCTGTGGCAGACCGACTATGGCAGCGCCCTGCGCGACACCGCCGGGGTGCTGGCGCTGGCGACCGAGGCCGGCAGCCGCGCGGTCGATGTCGGCGATCTGTCGGCCCGGCTGGTTCAGGCCAGCGACCGCCGCTCGACGCAGGAGGCCGCCTGGACTCTGCTCGCCGCGCAGGCGCTGATCAAATCGCCGGAAAGCTCCGGCCTCAGGGTCGACGGCGCGCCGGTCTCTGGCCCCTTCGTGCGGATGCGCGAACAGGCCGCCGGCACGGCGCCGGTTCAGATCGCCGCCGCCGACGGGCGCGCCACCGACATCACGCTGACCACGCTGGGCGTGCCCGAGGTGGCGCCCGAGGCCGGCGGCACCGGCTATGCGATCACCCGCCGCTTCTACAGCATGGAGGGCAGCCCGGTGGACCGGTCGCAGTTCACGGTCGGCGAGCGCATCGTCGCGGTGCTGGAGGTGACGCCCTTCGAACAGCTCGGCGCCCGGCTGATGGTGGACGATCCGCTGCCGGCGGGGTTCGAGATCGACAATCCGTCGCTGCTGCGGTCCGGCGATGTGCGGGCGCTCGACTGGCTGAAGCTGACCGAGGCCGACCATGCCGAATTCCGCTCCGACCGGTTCCTGGCGGCGGTGGAGATGCGCGATCCGGGCAAGATCACCCTGGCCTATGTGCTGCGGGCGGTGACGCCGGGCGCGTTCCATCAGCCGGCGGCCTCGGTCGAGGACATGTATCGCCCGCGCTTCCGCGCCCGCACCGGGACCGGGCAGGTGACGGTGGTGCCGTGATGTCGGGGCGCGTCGTGGCGATGGCGCATTGGCGGCGTCTCGACGGCGCCGGCACCGACCGCTGCACGCTGTCGCGGGCCGAACAGGGCTGGCTGCTGAC
>JBFXGQ010000421.1:0-4663 GCA_050177915.1 Pseudodonghicola sp.
TTGTCGCCCATGCAGGCCAGATCCCGATCAAGGATCCGGCCTATACGCCGGTCTTCATCGTGCCGACCGGCGCGCCCGGGCTGAAGATGGTGTCGCGGATGTCGAACGAACACCGCGCCGCGGTTCTGGGCAGCCCCTGCGATTACCCGCTATCCTCGCGGATGGACGAAAACGACGCGATCCTGATCCTCGATAACGTCTTCGTGCCCTGGGAAGACGTCTTCATGTACGGCGACGCGGATCTGTCGAACGATTTCGCGCCGGGCTCGGGGTTCAACGCCCGGGCGGCGATGCACGGCTGCACCCGGCTGGCAGTGAAGCTCGACTTCATCACCGGCGCGCTGAAGAAGGCGTTGGACATCAACGGCACCTCCAGCTTCCACGGCATCCAGGCGCGGCTGGGCGAGGTGGTCGCATGGCGCAACACCATGTGGGGCCTGAGCGACGCGATGGCCAAGTCGAATGTCGAATGGAATGGCATGGTCCAGCCCGACGCCCGCTACGGCACCGCCTATCGCACGATCTCGCAGATCGCCTATCCGGCGATCAAGAACATCATCGAGGCCAGCGTGACCTCGGGGCTGATCTATCTCAACAGCCATGCCGACGACTTCAAGAACGCCGAGCTGCGCCCCTATCTCGACCGCTATCTGCGCGGCACCGGCGGTGTCGATGCCGAAGGCCGGATCAAGCTGATGAAGCTGCTGTGGGATTGCATCGGCACCGAATTCGGCGGTCGCAGCGAGCTTTATGAGATCAACTATCTCGGCTCCAACGACCTGACGCGGCTGCAGAACTTCTGGGAAAGCGAAAGCATGGGCGAGATGAAGAAAATGACCGATCTCGTCGACCGCTGCATGGCTGAGTACGACCTCGACGGCTGGGTGGCTCCGGATCTCATCAACAATGACGATGTCAGCATTCTGCGCTGACACGGCAACAGGAAGGACAAGACCCATGCCCAAGGCAGTAGACCTCGCCTATGTCATCTACCAGGCGCCCGATCTGGATAAGATGGAAACCTTCATGCAAGATTTCGGCCTGCTGACGGCCGAAAAGCACGACGACGTTCTGTTCCTGCGCGGTGGCGGCACCGCCCCGGTGGTCCATGTGACCTGCCGCGGCGAGTCGAAGTTCATCGGCGGCGGGCTGATCGTCAGCTCGAAACAGGATCTCGACGAGCTGGCCGCGATGGAGGGCTCCGGCCCCGTCGAGGCGATCACCGACATGCCCGGCGGTGGCTGGCGGGTGCGGATGCAGCATCCGGACGGCCTGCAGATCGACGCCGTCTGGGGCCAGACGCCGGTCGAGCCGGTCGCGCACCGCCCGTCGAACCGCTTCAACTGGGGCGACCGCAAGGAGCGGGTGAACCAGCCGCTGCGGCCGCGCCGCGAACCGGGGCTGGCGCTGAAGCTCGGGCATTTCGTGATGAAGGTGCGCAATCACGCGCAGACGCTGCAATGGATGCAGGACCGCTTCGGCATGCTGGCGTCGGATTCCATGATCGTGCCGGAAGACGACAAGATCGTCGGCACCTTCATCCGCTTCGATCTGGGCGACACGCCGGTCGATCACCATGCCATCCTGATTAACGAGGCCTCTGAGGTGGGATGCCACCATTGCGCCTTCGAGATGCAGGACATCGACGCGGTGATGGGGGCGCACGACCACCTGACGCTTCGGGGCTATCACCTGGACATCGGCGTCGGCCGCCATCTGATCGGCTCGCAGATCTTCGACTACTGGCGCGATCCCTTCGGCAACCGGATCGAGCATTACACCGACGGCGATGTGAACGACGCGGAGTACGAAGGGAAGGACTATTTCCTGGGCGACGACGGTCCGAACAAGTCGCAATGGGGCATGGACCCCACGCCCGAGTTCTTCCGCTGAGCGGACGCCACCCTTTCCAACCAACCGAAAATCCAAAGGAGCCAAAACATGGCACTCGACAATCCGACCCCGCTGAAAAAGCAACGCTTCATCACCGAGAAGGTGGCAGAATATCCCGAAGGCCACTGGTCGAACACGCTCTGCGTCGGCGATCACATCTTCCTGTCGGGCTTCACCGCGCGCGGGTCCGACCTCAAGACCATCCACGGCGTCGGCAGCGCCTATGAGCAGGCCAGGGTAATCTTCCAGAAGATCAAGGATTGCCTGGAAGGGGCGGGATCGTCCATGGCCGATGTCGTCACCATGACGATCTACGTGACCAACATGGCGGACAACAAAGGCGTGTGGCAGGCCCGGCAGGAGTTCTTCTCCGGCGATTTCCCCTGCTCGACCCTGGTGCAGGTGGCAAGCCTGGCTGAGCCGGAGATTCTGCTGGAGATCACCGCGCAGGCCTATCGCGGCAGCGCCGCGGAGTAAGCGGGCTCTCTTCCGCAGGGGGACCGGCTGGCCGGTCGCCCCTGCGGGCTGAACCTGACCCTTATCCCCAGAAGCCGATCACGCGCCCGGCGGTCCGCCGGATGCGAGAGGACGTTTTGTCCGGCGCATCAGCCGCCGGCGTCGATGACAGACAAACGAGGTCGATGAAATGGCACAAGCCGACGCAGACATCGAGGCCCCCGCCGCACCGGGCTTCACCCCGCGGGATTTCCGCGATGCCATGGGCCAGTTCGCCACCGGCGTTGTCGTGCTCTCCACCGGCAGCGGCGACGATGCGCATGCGATGACCGCCAACGCCTTCATGTCCGGGTCGCTGGACCCGGTTCTGGTGCTGGTCTCGGTCGCCAAGACCGCGCGGATGCACGGCCGCCTGCTGCAGGCCGGCCACTATGGCGTCAGCGTGCTGTCGGGGGCGCAGCACTGGGTGTCGAACCATTTCGCCGGCCGGCCGGAGCCGGACCGGGCGCCGGTTTTCGAGGCGCTGGACGGCACTCCCGTGGTCAGCGGCGCCATCGTGCGGCTCGCGGCCAGCCTGCGCCACGCCTACGACTGCGGCGATCACACCCTTTTCGTCGGCGAGGTTCAGGCGCTGGAGCTCGACCGCGCCCAGGACCAGCCGCTGCTCTACTACGGCGGCGGGTATCGCGCTGTGGCTGCCCCGAACTGAGCCATGACCGCCGCTGCCCGATCGCGGCGCAGGCGGGCTCAACGACCTGACCGACCGAAGACCAACCGAGACCGATCTGATGAACAAAGTAGACAAGGATCCGATGACCGCGGCCCCCGCCGGCGAGGTCGGGCTGCCGAATTTCCAGGGCATTGGCGCCTCGCTGCGGCGTCGCGAGGATCCGCGGCTGCTGACCGGCAAGGGGCGCTATGCCGCCAACGTGACTCTGGACCGGCAGGTGCGCGGCTATGTGCTGCGCTCGCCGGTCTCCCATGCCCGGATCAAGAGCATTGATGTCAGTGCGGCGCTCGAGGTTCCGGGCCTGATCGCCATTCTGACCGGCGAGGATTATCGTGCGGACGGCTGGGGCGACATTCCCTGCCAGAGCATTCCGCCGACCATCACCGGCAAGACCTATCATCCCACCCCCTTCCCGCCGCTGGCGACGGACCGCGTTCTGGCGATCGGCACCGGCGTCGCCTTCGTGCTGGCCGACACGCTGGGCAACGCCATCGAGGCGGCCGAGCGGATCGAGGTGGAATACGAGGAACTTCCCGTCGCGCCGACGCTGGAGGCCGCCCTTGCCGAGGATGCGCCGCTGGTCTGGCCGGAGGCGCCGGGCAACCGCTGCTTCACCCATGAGTTGGGCGACGCGGATGCGACCGAACGGGCCTTCGCCGCGGCCGACCGTGTGGTCCGGGCGCGCATCCGCAACCAGCGTGTCGCCGGCAACCCGATGGAGCCGCGGGTCTGTCTGGGCAGCTACGATCAGGGCGACCTGCGCTGGCATCTGACCTCCTCGACCGCCAACCCGCACAGGATCCGGCTGATCCTGGCCGAGCATATCCTCAAGGTGGCGGCCCATCGCGTGCATGTGGTGGCGGGCGATGTCGGCGGCGGCTTCGGCACCAAGGGCGGCATCTACCCCGAGGAGATCCTGGTGCTCTGGGCGGCGCAGCGGATCGGGCGGCCGGTGAAATGGGTCAGCGACCGGTCGGAATCCTTCCTGTCGGACTTCAACGGCCGCGATCAGATCGCCGATGCCGAATTCGCGCTGAAGGCCGATGGCACCGTTCTGGGCGCGCGGATCGTGGTCAATCACAACCTGGGCTGCCAGCTCGGCCCGTCGACGGCGCACCCGCCGCTGGTCGGCACCCGGATGCTGTCGGGCGTCTATGCCTTCCCGGCGATGCATGTGACGGTGAACGGGATTTTCACCAACAGCCGCACCCTGACCACCTATCGCGGGGCGGGCAGGCCCGAGGCCACGCTGATCATCGAGCGCATGCTTGACATCGCGGCGACAGAGCTGGGCCTGTCGCCGGTCGAGATCCGCCGCCGCAACTTCATCCGGCCCGAGCAGATGCCCTATACCACCTGCATCGGCGAGACCTACGATTGCGGCGAATTCGAAGCGATCATGGATGCGGCGATGGTGCTGGCCGACTGGGACGGCTTCGACGCGCGCCGCGCCGAGACCGAGGCGCGCGGCCGCCTGCGCGGCAGGGGGCTGTCGGTCTATATCGAGGTCTGCGCCACGCTGACCGAACGGATGGAGGTGCGGTTCGACAGCACCGGCGGGCTGTCGATCTACGCCGGCACCTT
>JBFXGQ010000422.1:0-4652 GCA_050177915.1 Pseudodonghicola sp.
ATTGCCGCGCAGGATATCGTCGCCGTCGCCGCCGTCGAGCACGTCGTCGCCGTCGCGGCCGATCAGCAGGTCATTGCCGCCCCCGCCGGCGAGATAGTCGGCCGCGGAACTACCCACGATCACATCGTCGGTCGCGACCGGTGCGGAGATCTGGGTCGCGCCGACGAGCTCATGCAGCGCATAGATCGCCTCGCGGGCGTCCTCGACCGACTGCGCCCAATCGTTGATGCCGGCGCCCGAGCCATCGGCCATGCCAAGTCTCAGCCCGTCGCCGGACAGCTTCCTGTAATGGTCCTCCCAGCCGACGCCGGAGCCGGCATCGTTGATCCCGTCGCCGTTCCGGTCCTTCCCCCAGATCACGTCCAGCAGCGTGCCTTGCACCGCCTCGAGGTCGCGGGGATCGCCGTCCATGTCCTGATACCACTGGATCCAGACATCGCCATAGCTCGCCACGCGGTCGTAATTGAAGGCCTCGGCGCCGCCGTCGTTGAAGTCGTAGAAGACGGTGTCGCCGGTGCCGGTGACCTCGTTCACCCCCATCAGCGTATGCGCGGTGATCACCGCATCGAGGCTGATCGGATTGAATTTCGAAAACACCCCTGCCAGCAGCCCCGTCGGGTTCCACCCCCCTGCGATCAGATCGGCCAGCGCCGGCGGCAGGTAGGTTTCGGCGTTGGCCTGCACCTCGGTCCAGCTGGTGGCGCCGCCGGCCTTCATGATCAGATCGTAAAGCGCGAGGTTCTCGCGCGGCGAGTCGATCAGCACGCCGTCGACCATGATCCGGCCCGACGCATCCGTCGCGATTTCGGTCCCCGCCTCGATCTTGCCCAAGGCCTCCTTCAGCGCGTTTTCCTTCACCTGGTCGGGCGAGCGGATGATATTCGCCCGTTCCAGTTCGACCTCCTGGACGAACCCCGCCAGGTCGGCGGGCACCTCGAAGTCGCCTTCCGCCGCCTCGACGAGGTGGATCGGAAAGGTCTCGCCGGTGGCCGGGTTGTAGCCGATCGGGATGACCTGGCCGTTGCCGTCGAGCAGCGGCTCGCCGTTGCCGCCGCCGTCCGACGGGTCCAGATCCCGCGCCAGCACCCAGAGGTCGCCGTAAAGGTCGCCGTGACCGCCATTGCTGCCCGCCGGGCTCGATACTGAATCTGCCATCGTCTCCTCCAGTCCCAGTCTCATGCCTGAGAGTTCTGCCGGCCACGTTATCCGCCGGCAACGGGCGGACAATGATCTGAATCAATCAAAATGATCCGATCAAGTCGGCGCGGAAACGGCGTCGCCGGGGCGCCCGGTGGCCGGACGGACCGGCCGGACGGGGAGAAGCGTTCGGTGGGGACGGGGCCCGGTCCAACCCCCCGCATCGGCAAATCCCGGGCCGGTCGGCGGCGCCGCCGACCGGCCCCGAAGGGCCCCGGTTTCGTCGCGTCACTTGGCGTCACGTCAATCGCCCGGGGCGGCCGAAACCGCCCGGCGCCGCCTTGCACCTTGCGCTGTTTCCAATCATCCTTGCCGGGCAAGGATCAGGGGCGAACGGGAGGACGCGGGAATGAGTTTTGCCGGAATGGAAGATCGGCTGGCAATCGAAAACGAGATGCCGTGGGACCAGCGCGATCTGCCCAAGACGCTCTATCACATGCTGGCCGGCACCGCCCATAAATACCCCCACAACCGCGCCGTCAGCTACCAGCTGCTGTCCGGTCCCAAGGACCGTGCCGAGACGCTGACCTGGACCGAGCTGCTGGCGCAGACCTGCCAGGCGGCGAACCTGTTCCGCTCGCTGGGCATTCACGAGACCGATGTGGTCGCCTGCATCCTGCCCAACTGCAACGAGACGCTGCTGACCATCCTCGGCGGCGCCATCGCCGGCATCGTCAACCCGATCAACCCGCTGCTCGAGCCCGAGCAGATCGCCTCGATCCTGCGCGAGACCAATGCCAAGGTCGTGGTGACGCTGAAACCCTTCCCCAAGACCGATATCGCGCAGAAGGTGGTCGAGGCGGTGCGCCACGCGCCGCATGTCAACACCGTGCTCGAAGTTGACCTGAACCGCTACCTGACGCCGCCGAAATCCTGGATCGTGCCGCTGATGCGACCCAAGCTGGAAGGCAAGGCGATGGTCGCCCATGCCGACTATCTCGATTTCCGGGCCGAGCTGAAGAAGCAGCCGACCCAGCTCGCCTTCGAGGATGGCGGGGTGGACCGGGTGGCCTTCTATTTCCACACCGGCGGCACCACCGGCATGCCCAAGGTGGCGCAGCACAAATACTCCGGCGCGATCTACAACGGCTGGATCGGTCACACCCTGTTGTTCACCGAACAGGACAACATCATGTGCCCGCTGCCGCTGTTCCATGTCTTCGCCTGCCATGTGATCGTGATGGCCTCGCTCGCCTCGGGCGCGCATGTGGTGTTCCCGACCCCGGCGGGCTATCGCGGCGACGGCGTGTTCGACAATTTCTGGAAGCTGATCGAACGCTGGAAGATCAGCTTCATCATCACCGTGCCGACGGCGATTTCCGCCAAGATGCAGCGCCCGGTCGATGCCGACATCAGCACGGTCAAGACCGCCTTCTCCGGCTCGGCACCGCTGCCGGTCGAGCTGTTCAAGCGGTTCGAGCAGACCACCGGCGTCAATGTGGTCGAGGGCTACGGCCTGACCGAGGCGACCTGCCTGGTCTCCTGCAATCCGGTGGATGGCGTCAAGAAGATCGGCTCGATCGGCATTCCCTTCCCCTATTCCGACGTCCGCATCATGAAGGGCACGCCCGAGGGGCCGAAGGAATGCGGCACCGACGAGATCGGCGAGATCTGCGTCTCCACCCCCGGGGTCTATGCCGGCCATACCTATACCGAGGCCGACAAGAACGCCGATCTCTTCTATTTCGACAAATACCTGCGCACCGGCGATCTGGGCCGGATCGACGCCGACGGCTATGTCTGGATCACCGGGCGGGCCAAGGATCTGATCATCCGCGGCGGCCACAACATCGACCCGGCCGAGATCGAGGAGGCGCTCTTGGGCCACGAACAGGTGGCCTTCGCCGGCGCCATCGGCCAGCCCGACCCCTATTCCGGCGAGGTGCCCTGCGCCTATGTCGAACTGGTCGAGGGCGCCACCGTCAGCGAGGAAGAGCTGATGGACTATTGCAAGATCCATGTGCACGAACGCGCCGCCCGGCCCAAGTTCGTCGGCATCCTCCCCGAGCTGCCGAAAACCGCCGTCGGCAAGGTGTTCAAGCCCGACCTGCGCCGGATGGCGATCACCCGGGTCTACGATGCCGCGCTGGAGGCCGCCGGGGTCCAGGCCCGGGTCGACAGCGTGATCGACGACAAGACCCGCGGTCTGGTCGCCCAGCTGCGCCGCAACGGCGCCGACGCGGCCGATGTGGCCCATGTGCTGGGCAATTTCACCAGTCCCTGGGACTGGGCGGAATGACCGCCACCGACTACGACAGCCTGCTCGACGCCGAGGTCTGGGCCTTCATCGGCAAGACCCTCGAAAGCTACCCCGAGGATGCGGCCGACCGGCCGATCGTGGACCAGCGCCACATCTACGACACCATGTGCGGCGTGTTCTACCAGGGCCGCCCGGTCGGCGTCGGGGTCGAGGACCGCTCGGCCGACGGCGTGCCGGTGCGGATCTATAGCGCCGGCGATCCCAGCCGCACGGTGCTCTATTTCCACGGCGGCGGTTTCGTCGTCGGCGGGCTCGACAGCCATGACGACGTCTGCGCCGAGATCTGCGCCGGCACCGGCTATCGCGTGATCTCGGTCGATTACCGGCTGGCGCCGGAGCACAAGCATCCCGCCGCCTTCGACGACGCCTGGACCGCGACGCAATGGGCGGCGCGGCGCTTCGGCGATCCGATCGTGCTGGCGGGCGACAGCGCCGGCGGCAACCTGGCTGCGGCAGTGGCGCATCACGCCCGGAGCAGGGGGCCGCAGATCCTCGGCCAGGTGCTGATCTATCCCGGCCTCGGCGGCGACGGCAGCGCACCCTCCTACCGGCAGCACGCCCATGCGCCGCTCCTTTCTGCGGCGGAGATGGACTTCTACGAGACCGTCCGCCTGGCCGCGGGGCAGCCGCGGCCGCTGGACGATCCGACCTATGCGCCGCTGCAGGACAGCGATTTCACACGCCTGCCGCCGACGGTGATCGTCACCGCCGATTGCGATCCGCTGCGCGACGATGCCGGGCTCTATGCCGACCGGCTGCGCGCCGCCGGGGTCCGGGTGCATTGGATCAACGAGCCGGGGCTGGTGCACGGCTATCTGCGCGCCCGCCGCATGGCCGCCCGCGCCCGCGACAGTTTCGAGCGGATCGAGGTGGCGATCGAGGCGCTGGGGCAGGGGCTCTGGCCCTATGACGACTGAGGCGCCCCCGCCGCCCCCTCACGCATTCCGCGCTGCTTTTTCTGGCTGAAAATATCCTCGGGGGTGAGCGGCCCCAGCGGGGCCGCGAGGGGGCAGACAGCCCCCTTGTCCCCCGGCCGGGTCAGCTGCGAACGGCGACCAGCAGGTCCATAACATTGGTGCCGGTCGGGCCGGTGGTCAGCAGCGCGCCCCGCGCCTCGAGGTAGGGGCCACTGTCGGCGGCGCGCAGGGCGGCCTCGGCGCCGGGGGCCCAGGTGGCGCCGTCGACGATGCCGCCA
>JBFXGQ010000423.1:0-4651 GCA_050177915.1 Pseudodonghicola sp.
ATCAGTAATGGGGCGGCATTCATCTCTTGCAAGGCAGGGGCGCGAAACGCCCTTGCATATGGTCATGCTCGAACGATCAGGACAGCCAGGGCGGCAGCAGGAACTTCGAGGTCGCGTAAAGCTGCGGCCCGATGAGCTTGGGATCGGTGCGATAGTCCTGATGCTGCAGGAACTGGTGCGGCAGGCCGAGCGAGGGGTCGTTTGTCTCGGTCGGATAGCTGTAGACGACCAGCCCCTCGGGATTGAACCGGAAGGACCCGCTCATGCCGCGGTGGACCATACCCTTGAGGACGGCTGCGATCTTGCGCGCCTGATCCCCGTTGAAGGGCTCGCCCGCCCCGCCGGCCACGGCGGCGGCAATGGAATACATCCACAGCGCGTCATAGGTCTGCGCCCCGGTCAGCCAGGAGGCCGCCTCGCCGAACCTGGCGCGGTAATCGGTGCGGAACTTCTCGGCGAAGGCGTCCGGCAGGCCGCCGATCACGGTGGAATAGATCACGCCGTTGATGGCCTCTCCGCCGATCTCGCGGAAGACGGGCAGCGACGGGCCGTACTGCATGTAGATCAGGCTGGGCGTGGGCTGGGTCAGGAACTGGGTCATGAACTGCGCCAGATCCTGCGCCAGGAAGTGCGTGACCAGGATCGCGGCGGGCGGATCTTCGCGCAGCTTGGCCAGCACCGGGCCCCATTGGTTGGTCGGGAAAGGCACGGTTTCGTAGATCGAAACCTCCCAGCCGAAATCGGCCGCCTGATCGCGGATCGCGTTGCCGATGACGATGGCATATTCCACGGCCGAGGCGACGATCGCGATCTTGCGGTTTTCCGGGGTCCATTGGCCCGAGTCGACCAGATCGTTCAGGAAGGTCAGGCAGCCCGGCCCGTACCAATATTCCGCCGGGTCGGTCTGGAAACCGCCATAGTAGCGCTCGGGATCCGACTTCACCCGCTCCTGATGCGCAATCTGGGTGTTGTTGTGCAGCACGATCACGTCGTTGTCGGCGGCCACGTCCAGTTCGACCATATTGGCGCCCAGACTGTAGCCGTTGACGATGGCCGGCGTGTTGTAGCGGTCGATCAGGCGCTGCATGGCCTGGCCGACAAGGTCGGTGCCCATCTCGCGCGTGTCCTCGATATGGATCTCGATCGGACGCCCCAAGATGCCGCCGGCCGCGTTGATCTCTTCCGCCGCGAGCTCGAGGCCGTTCTTGAACTCGATCCCGTCGCCCGCAGCCGGGCCGGACATCGGCAGCGCCGACCCGATCGGGATCGGATCGCCGGTCTGTGCGCTGGCCGCGCCTGCATTCAGGGCCGAAAGCGCAGCCGCGCTGAGACCGCCGGCGCCAAGGCCGGTCAGAAGTTGCCGTCTTTTCATGGGTCCACCTGTTGGTTGTTTTGCATTCTGTCTGTTGCGGGCAACAGTTCTTTGTCCCGGGCCCAGAGGAAGGGCCCGCGGCATCACGTCGAAAGTATGCGCAGTGTCGGACCGCTGCGGCTAGGCGAAGACGCCCAGGGTCCAACCGCCGTCGACCAAAAGGCTTTGGCCGTGCATATGGGCCGACAGGTCAGAACACAGGAACAGCGCCGCATCCGCGATCTGCTGCGGCGTGCCCCACTGGCCGTCCGGCGTCTGGCCGGCCAGGGTCGCCTTGACCTCGCTGTCGTAGATTTCCGTCATCGGCGTGGTGATGAAGCCCGGCGCCACCGCGTTCACGTTGATGCCATGGGCGGCATAGTCCATCGCCACCTGTCGGGTGAAGTTCAGCGCTCCGCCCTTGGCGGTGCAATAGGCGTTAAAGCCCTGGTTGGCCCGGTAGCCCGAAATCGAGCCGATCGACACCACCTTGCCGCCGCGCCCCTGGGCCATCATCGCGCGGATCGCTTCCCGCGTGGTGTAGAACAGCCCGTCCAGATTCACCGCCATCACCTTGCGCCAGGTCTCGTCATCGGTGTCCAGAATGGTTCCCGGCATCAGGACGCCCGCCGACAGGACCGCGATATCGATGCCCTTCTCGGCCGCGACAGCCGCGAAGACCTCTGTCACGGCGGCGCTGTCACTGACATCCAGCGGGCGGAAATCGACCTTGGGATCGTCGTACATCGTGGCTTCGGCATCGGAGTAGGCGCGGCTGCGCGCCAGCACGGTCACGCTGGCTCCGGCAGCGGCCAGGGTCCGCACGACGGCGGCGCCGATGCCGGACGATCCGCCGGTGACGACGGCATGCTTTCCAGTCAGGTCGATATTGGTCATGGCAGATGTCTGTCCTTCGATGGGCCGGTCGCAGGCGCCGGGCGGATCATGATCATGGGCGCGCCGGCCGGAGGACCGGCCGATGCGGAACGAAAGTCCGTGGACCGCCGCGTCCGGGCAAGGACGGTCAGCCGACGATCACAGGGCGGCGCACAGCGCCAGCCCGGTCGGGCGCCATGCCTCGGCCCCCATCCAGAGCCGTGCAGCCCCTTCGAATTCAAGTCTTTCGGCCCAACCTCCCGATCCGGCGACGGATCCCTAGGACCAAATGCACAGGTTGTTTCGTGCGTTGTTCTTGAGGAAACACTAGCCGCAGCTCAGCCCCCTCGCAAGAATTTTTGTGGATCTTAGTAACATTTTTGCGCCAAATCGGTCAATCATACTCTAAAGCGCTGCCGAAACCGCTGGTTCAGGCCAAGTTTCGCACAACTTTTGCCCAACTACGGTCATTAATGCGGATCACTCGGGCAAAATCGCGCAAACCTCCCACCGAGCGAGGGTGACCATCCACAAACCCTGCGCGACATTCTCGCTTAAATCCCCCGAATCTTGACCTGTTCGGGATGACACGGACCCGATACCATGCGATGAGCAGTCAACATGACTGAACCCGGTCACATTTTGTGTAACCTCACAGCGGAACCCGCACAGGACAGCCCATGACGGACAACTCTTCCACCTCGCAGCCCGGGACCCGCATGCGCAAGTCAGCCCGGCAGGATCTGATCCTGACGCTGCTGAGCTCGAACCCGACCCTGCGCGTGAACCAGTTGACCGACAAGCTGAACGTCTCGGCCGAGACGATCCGCCGGGATCTGGCGGAACTGGACGAGGCGGGGCGGATAAATCGGACCTATGGCGGCGCCATGCGCAGCCAGCGATTCGAACCGCATCTGGCCGAACGGCAAGCCCTGTATGTCAGCGAGCGCCAGCAGATCGCCCAGGCCTCGGTCGAGGAGATCGGCGATGCCGACGCGGTGCTGATCGGCGGCGGCGCGACCGTGCTGCATTTCGCTCGCGCGCTGACCAGCTTCGACCGGCCGCTGACCGTGATCACCATGTCCCACAGCATCGCACCGGAACTGGCGGTAAACCCGCACCTGCAGGTCGTGCTGCTGCCCGGGATCTACGACCACCGCGAAGGCATCGTCGCCGGCGCCGACACGATCAGCGCCATCGCCCGCTTTCATGCGCCGGTGGCGGTGTTGGGGGCCTCCGGCATCGACGCGTCCGGTGTCAGCGAAGCCATGCTGACCGCATCGCAGGTCTATTCTGCGGTGGTGGATCATTCCGACCGGCAACTGATTTTGGCGGATCATTCGAAATTCGCGCGCCGGGCGCTGATGCTGGTCAGCCCGTGGCGGGACAGCATGGTGCTGTGCACCGACATGCCCCCTCCACCGGACGTGCTGACCGCGATGGAGCGCAACAGGGCGCAGCTGAAGCTTTGCCCGTAGGCTCCACGCATGGCCATTGCTGCGCCGCATGCAGAACACGCGGGATCGTCACCGCATTCGGGTTTCGGAACAGACCACGATATAGTTCGGACGCACCACCATTCCGCAGGTACCGCCTGATCGGCCGGTTCGGGGCCGAGATCGTTTGGTGCGCCGCCAGATTAGAGGCAGGTCGCGGCCAATGTCGCGGGACCGGAAGACCTATGCAGAACCAGAGGGATCGACGCCCGTGTCGGCCCCTCTGGGGCGTGGGTCTTTTAGGCGCGGCCATTTACGCGCGCCACTCGACCGATCTGCAAT
Organism: Pseudodonghicola sp.; assembly: GCA_050177915.1. Taxonomy (GTDB): domain Bacteria; phylum Pseudomonadota; class Alphaproteobacteria; order Rhodobacterales; family Rhodobacteraceae; genus Pseudodonghicola. The sequence goes on from JBFXGQ010000423.1 coordinate 4,006, forward strand.
CGGCCGCCTCGATCACCGACCAGGCTCGCGTTTGTCGCAAGCTCTGCGCCGATCGTGGCTGGTTGGTCGTAGATGTCTTTACCGACGAGGCGATTAACGGTGCCTCGCACCTGCGGCCCGGCTTCCAGGCGATGCAGCAGGCCGCCATGAATTGCCGGCTCGACATCATCACCGCCGAGGCGCCTGATCGGCCCTCGCGCGATCAGGAGCACATTGCAGCCCTCCACAAGCGGATGAGCTGCCGCCGGATCCCGACGGGGATGGGCTTCTGATCGACCTGCACGGGGCGCTTGCCGCGCTGCTGGGTCTGGCGACCGGCGCGGGGAACATCACTGCAACAGCACTAACGAAAGAAGCCGCTCCCTTTCGCAAGGGGCGGCTCCAAGGCATTGATAACACAACGCAGATTGTGTTGGTTGCGGGAGTAGGATTTGAACCTACGACCTTCAGGTTATGAGCCTGACGAGCTACCGGGCTGCTCCATCCCGCGCCAATGCGGCTTACCTAATGAACTTGACCGGGAACCACAAGGGCAGGAGCGCGACTTTTTTCAGCTTTTTGTCATTTTTCTGTAACCTCTTCCCAAGGCGCCACACGCCAGCCGGGACCGGGATTTCCGGCCTGTTCTTTCGCCGCAAATCCCGCC
>JBFXGQ010000424.1:0-4617 GCA_050177915.1 Pseudodonghicola sp.
GGGCGCAGCGCCCATTGCCGGAACATCACCGGATAGGCGGCCTCGAGGATCTCCAGCGGCGGGATGGTGGCGGTCGAGATCGGCGCGTTGCCGTGGTTCAGCCCGTCGCCCTCGGGCGTGCCGCCATGGCCGCCGCCGTAGAAGGAGAACATCACCCAGGGCTGGCCGGTCTTGCGCCGCCCGGCGATGGAGAGCGCGTTGATGGTGCCATAGGCATTGGCGACCACCCGGTCTGGGGCGGCCTGGCTCATGGCGGCGAAGATCACGTCGATCATCCGCAGGATGGTCTCGGTATAGCCGCCCACAGGGGCGGGGAATTCCGCCGCCAGCAGCGAGCCTTCGGGGATCTTCACCTCGATCGGGCGCATCACGCCGGCGTTGGCGGGCAGCGCCGGGAAGATATGCTTGATCGCCACATAGGCGGTGGCCACCGCGGTGGGATAGGCGATGTTGACCGGCCCGGCGCAGCGCGGCGCGGTGCCCGCGAAGTCCATCGCCATGCGGTCGCCCCGGATCTCCAGCGCCACCTTGATCGGCAAGGGCGCGTCGGTGATGCCGTCGTTGTCCAGATAATCCACCGCCTCCCAGCGGCCGTCGGGCAGATCGCTGAGTTCCGAGCGCATCAGCGCCTCGGCGCGGGTGCCGAGGGCGTCGAGCGCGGCGCGCACGGTCGCGGCGCCATATTCGTCGAGCAGCTCGTCCAGCCGCCTCACGCCGAGGTCGAGCGCGCCGAGCTGGCCGTTCAGATCGCCCTGCGCCGATTGCGGCAGCCGGGTGTTGCGCATCAGGATGTCGACGATGTCGCGGTTGACCACACCGGCGCGGGCCAGCCGGACCGGGGGCAGGATGAAGGCCTCGGCAAAGGCGTCGGTCGCCGCCGGGTTGTAATTGCCGGGCACCGCACCCCCCAGATCGTGCCAGTGGCCGACCGAGGCGAGGTAGCAAAACAGCTTGCCGTCGCGGAAGTAGGGCCGCACCAGCCGCATGTCCGACAGATGGGTGCCGCCGATATGGGCGTCGTTGAAGATGAAGATGTCGCCCTCGGCCAGATCGCCCTCGGCCGCCGCCTTGTCGATCACCGCCCTGACCGCGAAGGACATCACGCCGACGAAGATCGGCAGGCCGGATTTGCCCTGCACCAGCGTGTCGCCGGTGGCGGCGTGATAGAGACCGTGGCTGGCGTCATGCGCCTCGGCGATGATCGGGTTGAAGGCAGCGCGGAACAGGGTCGCGTCCATCTCGTCGGCGATCTGCTCCATCCGGCCGGCCAGCACCGCCAGCGTGATCGGGTCGATATCCGGATTTTGGGTCATGTCACGGCTTTCGCTTTCGGCGGCGGCTCTGTCGCTGGGCAATGCAGCGGGTCGGACAGCCTTGGGGGACAGGGTGTGGCGGGGGCATACTGACGCATGTTGTATTGCAGATAATACAAATATATGGCTATGAAAAGCGCAATAATGGGTCGCTGAAAGGCTGGAAACTTGTGTCGGGAAGCGGCCTTGCTATCCTGACGCCGGCAGAACCGCCCCCGGGCGCCCGATGGCGCGAAGCCGGGAAGGCCCCGGGAAAGAACGGGGAAAGAACGGGGAAAGCCCAGGGAAAGAACGGGGAAGGCATTGGGAGAACGATGACGATGAAGATGCCGGGAGCCGCCAATTTTCCGGAAGGCGGCAAGGCGCGCAGGGTCTATCTGCTGCTGCGCGACGCGGTGCTGAACGGCGGCTATGCCGCCGGGACCAGCCTGCCCGGAGAGACCCGGCTGGCAGAGATGCACGAGGTCTCGCGCGCCACCGTGCGCAAGGCGCTGACGGCGCTGGCGGCCGACGGGCTGATCGAGAGGCGGGCCGGCAGCGGCAGCACGGTCTGCGCGCCGGCGGGCGTCGCCCCGGTCGTTTCGGCCGATTTCTCCACCCTGATCCCGCAACTGCGGCTGATGGGGCAGGCCACCACGGCGCGGCTGCTGTCCTTCTGCTACGGGCCGGCCCCGGATGCGGTGGCCGCCGCGATGGGGCTGCGGCCGGCCGAGCGGGTGCAGACGGCGGTGCGGGTGCGCTGCTTCGGGGACCGGCCGCTGTCCCATCTGACCACCTATGTGCCCGAGGCGATCGCCAGGAATTACACCGAGGCGGATCTGGCGACCTCGCCGCTCTACCTGTTGCTGGAACGCTCCGGCGTGCAGGTGCACAGCGCGCAGCAGTCGGTCACCGCGACCCTCGCCGCGCCCGATGTGGCCGAGGCGCTGGAGGTCTCGGTCGGCTCGCCGCTGCTGTCGCTGCGCCGGGTGGTGCGCGACGGCGACGGCCGCGGCGTCGAATATCTCGCGGCGCTCTACCTCGCCGATGCGTTCCGGCTGGACATGACCCTGGACCGGGTGGCGCGGGACGGCGGGCGCCAGTGGGCGCCGGTGATCGGCGACCGCGACGACGACTGCGACGGTGGCCGCGACGGCGACCGCGACGACGACGGGGCGACGCTCTGATGCCGGCCGGACCGGCGCGGCCGCAGACGCTTTTCGACAAGCTCTGGCAGGCGCATGAGGTGCGGCGCGACGCCGAGGGCGCCTCGCTGCTCTGGGTGGATCGCCATCTGGTGCACGAGGGCTCGCATCACGCCTTCGCCAGGATCGCCGCCCGCGGCCTGCCGGTGGCCGAACCGCAGCTGACCTTTGCCGTCGTCGATCATTACGCGCCGACCCGCCACCGCGATCACCCGGGGCGCAACGGCGATATCGCCCGGATGATCGCCACGCTCGAACGGAACGCCACCGCCCACGGCCTGCCGCTGTTCGGGCTGCACGATCCCCGCCAGGGCATCGTGCATGTCATCGGCCCCGAACAGGGGCTGACCCTGCCCGGGCTGACCGTCAACTGCGGCGACAGCCACACCTCGACCCATGGCGCCTTCGGCGCGCTGGCCTTCGGCATCGGCGCCACCGAGGTGGCCCATGTGCTGGCCACCCAGACGATCTGGCAGACGCGGCCGAAGACCCTGCGGATCACCGTCACCGGCGCGCTGGGGCCGGGGGTGTCGGCCAAGGATCTGGCGCTGAACTGGATCGCCCGGCTGGGCGCCGACGGCGCCAGCGGCTTCGCCATCGAATACGCCGGCCCGGCGGTGCGGGCGCTGTCGATGGAGGCGCGGATGACGCTGTGCAACCTGTCGATCGAGGGCGGCGGCCGGCTCGGCCTGGTGGCCCCGGACGAGACCACCTTCGCCTATGTGAAGGGGCGCCCCTTCGCCCCCGCGGGCGCCGCCTTCGACCGCGCCTGCGCCGACTGGAGCGCGCTGCCCAGCGACGCCGACGCCCGTTTCGACCGCGAGGTGACGATCGACGGTTCCGAGATCGCGCCGACCGTCACCTGGGGCACCAGCCCCGAGGAGGCGCTGCCGATCACCGCCAGCATTCCCGCCCCGGACAGCCTGCCGCCGGCCCGCGCCGCCCGCGCCCGCGACGCGCTGGACTACATGGGGCTGACGCCGGGCCAGCGGCTCGACAGCGTGCCGGTCGATCAGGTCTTCATCGGCTCCTGCACCAACGGGCGGATCGAGGATCTGCGCCTCGCCGCGGCGGTGCTGAAGGGGCGCCGGGCCAGGGTGCCCGGGCTGGTCTCGCCCGGCTCCGGCCCGGTCAAGCGGCAGGCCGAGCAGGAGGGGCTGGACCGGATCTTTACCGCGGCCGGGCTCGACTGGGTGGATTCAGGGTGTTCGATGTGCGTCGGCATGAACGGCGATCTGGTCGCGGCCGGCAAGCGCTGCGCCTCCTCCACCAACCGCAATTTCCGCGGCCGTCAGGGCCGCGGCGCCCGCACCCATCTGATGAGCCCGGCCATGGTCGCCGCCGCCGCGGTCGCCGGCAGGCTGACCGATGTGCGGCCGCTGCTGGAGGGGCGGATCTGATGGCGGGCTGGCATCTGCACGAGGGCCGGGCGGTGGCGCTGCCTTTGGAGAACATCGACACCGACCAGCTGATCCCGGCGCGGTTCATGGCCACCCCGCGGTCCGAGGGCTACGGCAGATATCTGCTGCACGATCTGCGCCGCGACGCCGCCGGCGCGCTGCTGGCCGAGATGCCGCTCAACGTCCACCCCGAGGCCAGCGTGCTGGTGGCGCGGCGCAACTTCGGCAGCGGCTCGAGCCGCGAGGCGGCGGTCTATGCGCTGGTCGACTTCGGCATCCGCGCGGTGATCGCCCCCAGCTTCGGCGACATCTTCGCCGGCAACGCCGTCAACAACGGCCTGCTGCCGCTGCGCCTCGCCCCGGACCGGGTCGTACGGATCATCGCCGCGCTGGCAGGCGGCGCCGGCGACGCCCGGATCGACCTGGAACGCGGCACCCTGACCGTCGCCGGCACCCGCCACGACGTCGCGCTGCCGCCGAAAGCGCGCCAGAAGCTCCTCAACGGCTGGGACGACATCGACCTCACCCACAGCCACCGCCCAGAAATCGCAACCTTCCGAAATACCCGCCACACCCAAAACCCATGGGCCTGGCCAGCATAGCACATCCAACGGCCAGGGGGGGGGGGGCGACGCTTACCCGGCGGGGGCGGTCTATTCGAGCTGGACGAAGCGCGCGCCGAAGAACAGCAGCGGCGCCAGCGCCGGATCGCTACGGAAC
>JBFXGQ010000425.1:0-4615 GCA_050177915.1 Pseudodonghicola sp.
GCGATCAGTTCGACTTCGAACTTCAGGTTGTCGCCCGGCATCACCATCTCGGTGCCTTCCGGCAGCATCACGGTCCCGGTCACGTCGGTGGTCCGGAAGTAGAACTGCGGACGGTAGTTCGCGAAGAACGGGGTGTGGCGGCCGCCCTCTTCCTTGGTCAGGATGTAGGCTTCGGCTTCGAACTTGGTGTGCGGTTTCACCGAACCCGGCTTGCACAGCACCTGGCCACGTTCCACCGCGTCACGGTCGATGCCGCGCAGCAGCGCGCCGATGTTGTCGCCGGCTTCCCCGCGGTCCAGCAGCTTGCGGAACATTTCCACACCGGTGCAGGTGGTGGTCTGGGTGTTCTTGATGCCGACGATCTCGATGGTGTCGCCGACGTTGATCACGCCACGTTCCACACGGCCGGTCACCACGGTGCCGCGGCCCGAGATCGAGAACACGTCTTCGATCGGCATCAGGAACGGCTGGTCGACGGCGCGCTCAGGCGTCGGGATATAGGCGTCCACCGCGGCCATCAGTTCGCGGATCTTGTTCTCGCCGATTTCCGGGTCGCGGCCTTCCAGCGCCGCCAGCGCCGAGCCCGCAACGATCGGAATATCGTCGCCCGGGAAGTCGTACGAGCTCAGCAGCTCGCGGATTTCCATCTCGACCAGTTCCAGCAGCTCTTCGTCGTCGACCTGGTCGACCTTGTTCATGAACACCACCAGCGCCGGCACGCCGACCTGACGGGCCAGCAGGATGTGTTCGCGCGTTTGCGGCATCGGGCCGTCGGCGGCGTTCACCACCAGGATCGCGCCGTCCATCTGCGCCGCACCCGTGATCATGTTCTTCACATAGTCGGCGTGGCCGGGGCAGTCGACGTGGGCATAGTGACGGGCTTCGGTCTCGTATTCCACGTGCGCCGTCGAGATCGTGATCCCACGCGCTTTTTCTTCCGGCGCGCCGTCGATCTGGTCGTAGGCCTTGAATTCGCCGAAATACTTGGTGATCGCAGCCGTCAGCGTCGTCTTGCCGTGGTCAACGTGGCCAATGGTGCCGATGTTGACGTGCGGTTTCGTGCGATCAAACTTTTCCTTTGCCATGTCTTAGGCGCCCTTTTGCACTGGTGGGGTCCCAATGACCCGGTTTCCTCTGCGCGCGGCACATATTGGGTTCGGTCGGGAAAATCAAGCGCCTCCTGCGCCGCCGGGGCGGCGCCGGACGCCCCTGCCCCAGCCCTGTGTCAGCCCGGCCTCACCGCCACGGCCGGCCCTGCGTCATCCCTGTGCCGCGACCGGCGCGGGCGCAGGCGCGACCGCCGGTTTCGTCACCGGTTTCGTCGCGGTTTTCGCCGCGGTCCCGGCGGCCTCGGGTGCCGCGACGGCAGCCGCATCGGGGCGCGGCGCGAACCAGCCCTCTTCCTTGTGCATCTCGACCAGCCAATGCTCGATCTGGCGCACCGCGTTGCGGGCCAGACCCTCCATCTGCTCTTCCTTGGTGCGCTCATAGCCCGAGCCCACCAGCATGGTACCGCCGGTCGGCGTCTCGAACACGGTGAACTGCTTGACCTCGGGGTTCAGCTTCTTCGCCGCGGCATCGTCCCAGACCGTGACATTCAGCAGCAGCGCCGATTTCGGATTGTACAGCACCGGCACGCCGCCGGGCGCGAGCATGTAGCCCTCGACCGAAATGCCCAGATGATAGAGCTGGTCGCCGTCATAGCGGCCGAAGCGGTCGGCGACCGCCTTGGTCATGACCGTCTCCCACTCCTGCGGCGTCGCATCGCGCGAGATCGGGCCCTTCTGCATCTTCGAGGCCACCACGACATTGTGACCCAGATGGAAGGCGCCAAGATCTTCCAGCGGATCGTCGGGCGAAGCGGCAGTGCAGGCCGCCAACAGGGCGACACCGGCGAGCAGGGCGAGAATGCGGATCATGGTCCCTCCGGGGCTGGATCGTCGCGACCGGGATAGACCACCGCGCGGCCCGGTGCAAACCCTGTCGCGCGGTGGCAGCCGGCTGTCAGCTGAAGCGGTTGTCGCGCGGGAAGCCATGCGGCGGACGTTTGCCGATGCTGGCGCGTTTGCCCAGCCATTCGGTCAGGTCCGGCTCGTGCCGGGTCTTGCCGCCGCCCATCTGCCAGCGCAGCCCCTCGGACCATTCGAAGGTGGTCACGTCGCTCAGCCCGCCGTCCAGCTCCAGCGCCCCCTGCTTGCCGCGGGCCTGGTTGTATTTCTGCAACCGCACCCCCTTGCCGCGGGTCATCTCGGGCAGCTCCGCCACCGGGAAGACCAGAAACTTGCCGTTCTGGCTGACCACCGCGACGTGATCGCCCGCCACCGGGATACAGATCCGGGCGCGGTCGTCGTCGCCGACGTTCAGCACCTGTTTGCCGGTGCGGGTCTGCGCCAGGATCTCCTCCTCCGGCACGATAAAGCCGTTGCCCGCATTGGAGGCGACCAGCAGCTTGCGCCCCGGACGGTGCACCAGGATGTCGATGATCTCGGCCTCGTTGGGCAGGTCGACCATCAGCCGCAGCGGCTCGCCCAGCCCGCGCCCGCCGGGCAGGTTCGCTGCCGACAGCGTGTAGAACCGCCCGTTCGAGGCGAAGACCAGCAGCCGGTCGGTGGTTTCGGCATGCAGCAGGAACCCCGGACCGTCGCCGTCGCGGTACTTCAGCTCGCGGGCCAGGTCGATATGGCCGGTCATGGCGCGGATCCAGCCCATCTTGGAACAGACCACGGTGATCGGCTCGCGGTCGATCATCGCCTCGATCGGCACATCCTCGACCTCGCCGGCCTCTTCCAGCCGGGTCCGCCGGGCGCCGCCCGAATAGCCCTTGCCGAATTTCACCTTGGTCTCCTTCAGCTGCTCGGAGATCCGCGCCCATTGCAGGCCCTCGTCCTCCAGCAGATCCTCCAGCCCGGCGCGTTCCTCCATCAGCGCGTCGCGCTCACGCAGCAGCTCGATCTCCTCAAGCCGCCGCAAGCTGCGCAGACGCATGTTCAGGATCGCCTCGACCTGAACCTCGGTCAGCTCGCCCTCGCCGGGAAGCGGGGTGCGATAGTCCTTCTCGGACATCGCGCGGGGATGGTCGACCGACCAGTCCTCGCGCATCAGCGCGGACTTGGGATCGTCGTCGTAGCGGATGATGTCGATCACCCGGTCGAGGTTGAGGAAGGCGATGATGAAGCCTTCCAGCACCTCAAGCCGGTGGTCGATCTTGGCCAGCCGGTGGCGGGAGCGGCGCAGCAGCACTTCCTGCCGATGGTCGAGGAAGGCGCGCAGCACCTCCTTCATCGAACAGACCTTGGGCGTCACCCCGTCGATCAGCACGTTCATGTTCAGGCTGAACCGCACCTCGAGATCCGAGTTGCGGAACATCATGTTCATCAGCACCTCGGGATCGACGTTCTTCGACTTCGGCTCCAGCACCAGACGGATGTCATCGGCGCTCTCGTCGCGGACATCCCCCAGAATCGGGATTTTCTTGGTCTGGATCAGTTCGGCGATCTTCTCGATCAGCTTCGATTTCGGCACCTGATAGGGGATCTCGGTGACCACGATCTGCCAGGTGCCGCGCCCCAGATCCTCGACCTCCCACTTCGCGCGCAGGCGGAAACTGCCGCGCCCGGTGCGATAGGCCTGGGCGATATTCTCACGCGGCTCGACAATGGTGCCGCCGGTGGGAAAATCGGGACCGGGAACATATTTCAGCAAGGTGTCGTCATCGGCGCCCGGCGTCTTGATCAGATGCAGGCAGGCGTCGCACAGCTCGGCGATATTGTGCGGCGGAATGTTGGTCGCCATCCCCACGGCGATACCGCTGGCGCCATTGGCCAGCAGGTTGGGGAAGGTCGCCGGCATCACGATGGGCTCGGTCAGCGTGCCGTCGTAATTGTCGCGAAAATCGACCGCGTCCTCGTCCAGCCCCTCGAGCAGCGCCTCGGCCACCACGGTCATCCGCGCTTCGGTATAACGCGAGGCCGCCGGATTATCGCCGTCGATATTGCCGAAGTTACCCTGGCCGTCGACCAGCGGGTAGCGGACGTTGAAGTCCTGCGCCAGCCGCGCCATGGCGTCATAGATCGCGGCATCCCCATGCGGGTGATAGTTGCCCATCACGTCGCCCGAGATCTTGGCGGACTTGCGGAAGCCCCCGGTCGAGCTCAGCCGCAACTGCCGCATGGCGTAGAGAATCCGCCGGTGTACCGGCTTCAGCCCGTCGCGCGCATCGGGCAGCGCCCGATGCATGATCGTGCTCAGCGCATAGGTCAGATAGCGGTCGCCAATGGCCCGGCGCAACGGCTCTGCCGTTTCCTTGCCCGTCTCGGGCGGCTGCATATTGGGGTCGTCGATAAGGTCGTTCATAAATCCTGTGATACGCCGGGGCGCGGCGGGCGTAAAGCGGCCCCGACCGCGGGCGACCCAGCTATCCACAGGAATAAGCCACCCGCATCCGACCGTCCCGATATCCCCGCAAAATCCCCGCAGAGGGCCAAGGCGCCGAACGAGGCGCGGCGCTTGTTTCCCCTTCTCCCCAGGAGGGATGTCGACGTTTCCCGCCACCTTCTCCGACGGGGAAATTGACGCCGGGCTTCCCGGTATCCCGAATCGCGGAATGGTCTATAGT
>JBFXGQ010000426.1:0-4609 GCA_050177915.1 Pseudodonghicola sp.
GTCAAGGACGGACGGGTGGCGCCCTACGAGGGCGACCTGGAAAGCTACCGCGCCCAGCACATGACCCGCGACACCCCGGCCAGGGCCGACAAGCCCGCCGCCGAGACCCAACCCAGGCGCGCCTCGCGCGACACCCTGCTGGCGCTGCGCGCCGAGGTCCGCAAATGCGAGGACCGGGTGCAGAAGCTGGCCGAGATGCAGGACAAGCTCTCGGCCAAGCTCTCCGACCGGGCGCTCTACGAGGCCGACCGGGTCGGCGATCTCGAGGTCTGGAACCGCAAATATGCCGAGGTGATGGCGGCGATCGACAAGGCCGAGGCGCTCTGGCTCGACGCGCAGGAGAAACTGGAACGGGCCGAGGGCTGAGCCGCCGCGCCGGGCCGCCGCACGCCCGCGCTTTCATCTTGGCCCAAATACCTCCGCCGGAGGCCTCGCCGCGCAGCGGCGAGCCCGGGCCGGGCTCTGCCCGGCCCGTTTCTTTTCCCCTCGCCGGGCTCTGCCCGGCCCGTTTCCTCTCCCCCCCGCCGGACCCGTTTCTTTCCCCCTCGCCAGTCTCCGCCCGCCCTTCCCTTTTCCCCCGCGCCGGGCCAAGCTGGCCCGAACCGCCGCAAGGGACCGCTATGGACGCCGCCTTTCTGATCACCGCCTTCGTCACGCTCTTCGTGATCGTCGATCCGATCGGGCTGACGCCGCTGTTCCTGGCGCTGACCCAGGGCATGACCCAGGCGCAGCGCCGCGCCATCGGGCTCAGGGCCTGCATCACCGCCGCCATCCTGCTCACCCTCTTCGCCGGCTTCGGCGAGGCGGTGCTGGGTTTCGTCGGCATCTCGATGCCGGCCTTCCGCATCGCGGGCGGCATCCTGCTGTTCCTCACCGCGCTCGACATGCTGTTCGAACGCCGCAGCAAGCGGCGCGAGGATCAGGCCGGCGACGACGATCAGGACCACCACCCCGACCCGTCGATCTTTCCCCTCGCCATCCCGCTGATCGCCGGGCCCGGCGCCATCGCCTCGATGATCCTGCTGGTGGGCCAGGTGCAGGGCTTGGCCGGCTTCGCCATGGTGGTGGGCGTGATGCTGGCGGTGCTGACGCTGCTGTTCACCCTGTTCCTGATCGCCGGCTTCTTCGAGCGGCTGCTGGGCAAGACCGGCATCGTCGTGGTCACCCGGCTGCTGGGCATGCTGCTGGCGGCGCTGTCGGTGCAATTCGTGCTCGACGGGCTGCGCGCCTATGGGCTGGCCAACTGGTAACCCGGCGCCGGCGCCCCTACATAAGTCCTCAGGCAACAAGGACTTTCCGAGATGGACAGCTGGGACATCGGCAACCTGCTCTATCTGGTGCTGCTCGGCGCGGTGCTGCTGGTCTGGCTGGTGCTGCACCATCGCCAGTCGCTGGGCCGCACGTTGCAGCAGGCGGCGGGCTGGGCGCTGATCTTCGTCGGCGTGATCGCCGCGGTGGGGCTGTGGGACGATATCCGCAGCACCGCCCTGCCCGGCCGCGCCGCGGTCGCCACCGAGGGCCGGATCGAGGTGCCGCGCGCGCCCGACGGGCATTTCTACCTGACGCTGCTGGTCAATGACGCGCCGGTGCAGTTCCTGGTCGACACCGGCGCCAGCGGCGTGGTGCTGCGGGCGCAGGACGCCCGCCGCGCCGGCATCGACCTCGCCGATCTGGCCTATTCCGGCCGCGCCACCACCGCCAACGGCATGGTCCGCACCGCGCCGGTGCGCATCGACCGCATCGCGCTCGGCCCGGTCGAGGACCGCAACGTCCGCGCCTTCGTGAACGAGGGCGAGATGGACCAGTCGCTGCTGGGCATGTCCTATCTGCAACGCTGGGGCCGGATCGAGATCGCCGGCGGCGATCTGGTGCTGGAACGCTGAGCGGCCGGCGCCCCTAGCGCTCGGCCTTCTTCTCCCAGCGGCCGGATTCCTCGGACCAGTATTGCGCCGAACAGCCGGCCTCGGTCAGCGTCTTCCACTGCACCCGGGCGCGCTGCAGCGCCTCCGCGTCGTGGCCGTCGAACAGGATGCAGACCCGCTCCAGCGCCTGCACCTCCTGCGGCGTCACCTCGGCGCCGTCCACCGTCATCAGGCAGGCCGGATCGTTGGGCGCCGGCCCCCGCTCCACCGTCAGCAGGATCGGCTGCAGCGCGTCATGCGGCCCGCCCGCCAGCCCGTGCGGCAGGAAGGCCTCGTCCGGGCCCTGCCACAGCTTCTCGTCCAGCCATTCCATCCGGCCGGCATCGGCGCCACGCACCGCGATGCGCCAGCCGGCGCCGCGCGCCTTGTCCAGCAGCACCGGCAGCGTCTGGTCCAGCGGCCGCCGCGTCAGGTGATAGAAGAAGGCGGCTCCCATCGGCTCAGGCGGTCTCGAACCCGTCCCGCACCAGACGGTTCAGCGCCAGCACGCCCCAGCCCGTGGCGCCGCCGGGGGCATAGGCGGTATCCTCCTTGACCAGCGCCACCCCGGCGATGTCCAGATGGATCCACGGCGTCTCCGGCTGGACGAAGCGCTGCAGGAACTGCGCCGCGGTGATCGAACCCGCCGGCCGGCCGCCGACGTTCTTCATGTCGGCGATGCGCGATTTCAGCAGCTTGTCATAGGCGTCGCCCAGCGGCATCCGCCAGGCGCCCTCGCCCTCGGCCGCCGCCGCCTTGAGGAAATTGCCGCAAAGCGTGTCGTCGTTCGAGAACACCCCGGCGTTCTCATGCCCCAGCCCGATGATGATCGCGCCGGTCAGCGTGGCGAGGTCGATCATCCCGGCCGGCTTGAACCGCTCCTGCGCGTACCACATCACATCGCAGAGCACCAAGCGCCCCTCGGCGTCGGTGTTGATGATCTCGACGGTATCGCCCTTCATCGAGGCGACCACATCGCCGGGGCGGGTGGCAGCCCCCGAAGGCATGTTCTCGACCAGCCCGACCAGACCGACCACATTGGCGCGGGCCTTGCGCAGCGCCAGCGCCTTCATGGTGCCGGCCACGGTGCCGGCGCCGCCCATGTCCATGGTCATCTCTTCCATGCCGGCACCCGGCTTCAGGCTGATGCCGCCGGTGTCGAACACCACGCCCTTGCCGACCAGCGCCAGCGGCGCGGCGTTCTTGTCGCCGCCCTTCCACTGCATCACCACCACCTTGGTGGGGCTGTCCGAGCCCTGGCCGACGCTCAGCAGCAGCCGCATGCCCAGCTCTTCCAGCTGCGCCTCCTCCAGCACCTCGACCTCGAGGCCCAGCGCCGTCATCTCTTCCAGCCGCCGGGCGAATTCGCCGGTGGTCAGCACATTGGCCGGCTCGTTGACCAGATCGCGGGTCAGATGCACGCCCTCGGCCACCGCCAGCAGCGGCGCCGCCGCGGCCTCGGTCGCCGCCGGGTCGCGGACCATCAGCGTGATCTCGCCCGGCGCCTTGGCCGCCGCCTCGCCGGTCTTGTGGCGGGTGAAGCTGTAGCTGCGCAGCGCCAGACCCAGCGCCACCTCGGCGGCGCGCCGGTGGCTGCCCAGCGCCAGCAGGATCGCGGCGCCGTCGGCCGCCTTGGCCAGCGCGGCGCCGGCGCGGCGCGCCTCGACCTCGGTCACGGTCTTGGGCAGCACCAGGATATCCAGCGCCTCGGCCGCCATGCCGGCGGGCCAGGCCAGGCTCAGCACCTCGCCGCTCTTGACGGTCTGGAACCGCGCGCTCTCGACCAGCCGCTGCACCGCGCCGCGGGTCAGACGGTTGGCGCGGCGCGCCGACATGTCCATCTCGCCCTGCGGGCCGATCACCAGGGCGACCCGCCCGGTGGCGCCGGCAAGCCTGTCCTGATCGAGGTCGGCAAAGCGGATCGGTGCGAGTGCGGTCATCGGGATCTCCTGAGTTTTCACGGCCTTCCCCATGCCTAGCGCGGCGACCCCGGCTTGACCAGATAGCAGTTTTCCCCGCCCGGCAATTGCATTAAGGTCCGCGCCAAGACCAAGGCCGGCTCCGGGGGGATTGCAGTGGCTATATACGACTTCGGCCCGACTCGGCCGATTCTGCTGCCTGTTGTGCCGGAGCTCGCGGAGCGCCGCGTATGATCCTTGACCGCTACTTCGCAAGGCGCTTTCTGCAGGCGTTCGGCATGATCGGGGGCGTGTTCCTGGCGCTGCTCATGCTGATCGACATGGTGGAACAGCTGCGCCGCTTCGAAGGGGTGGATCTGGGGCTGGGCGAGATGATCCAGCTGACCCTGCTGAACGCCCCCGGCGCGATCAGCCAGATCCTGCCGCTGATCATGATCCTGTCGGCGGTCGTCCTCTTCGTCGGGCTGGCCCGTAGCAGCGAGCTGGTAGTGACCCGCGCCACCGGGCGTTCGGGCATCCGGGCGCTGGCGGCGCCGGTGGCCGTCGCGGTGCTGATCGGCGGGCTGGCGGTGACCACGCTCAACCCGATCGTCGCGGCCACCTCGAACCGCTACGCCCAGCTGTCGGAACGGTTCCGCGGCGAAGGCGGCGCCTCGGTGCTCTCGGTCAGCGGCGAAGGGCTCTGGCTGCGCCAGGGCAGCCCGCTGGGCCAGTCGGTGATCTATGCCGAAGGCCATGGCGCCGATGCCGCGACGCTGTTCGGGGTGACCATCCTGACCTATTCGCCCG
>JBFXGQ010000427.1:0-4598 GCA_050177915.1 Pseudodonghicola sp.
GTCAACAAGATGGCCTACGGTTATTCCTACGCCTCTTGCCCCAGCATCAGGATCCCGGCGATCGGCCTCGATATCGACGCCGAGGACCTGTGCGGCTTTCTCAAGGGCGACAACGGCCGGGTGATGGGGTCTGAGCCCGAGCGCGGCGATGTGGTGGTGTTCCGCCATCCGGTCACCGGCGCCGATTTCATCAAGCGGCTGATCGGCCTGCCGGGCGACCGCATCCAGATGATCGACGGCGTGCTTCACATCAACGGCGAGGCGGTGAAGCTGCAGGATGACGGCTATTTCGAGGAGCTGTCGGTGCCGCAGGGACCGCAGGGCTATCGTCCGCGCTGCGAGAATGGCCCGGTGGGCGCCGGCGGCGTCTGCCTGAAGTCGCGCCAGATCGAGACGCTGCCGGGCGGCGTCAGCCACAAGATCCTCAACATCGGCGATCAGGGCTCGGATCACACCGGGGTCTATACGGTGCCCGAGGGCTATTACTTCTTCATGGGCGACAACCGCGACAATTCCGCCGACAGCCGGCTGCCGCAGGCGGCGGGTGGCGTGGGCTTCGTGCCCTATGAGAATCTGGTGGGCCGGGCGGACCGCATCATGTTCTCCTCTGCCGGGCGGTCGATGCTGTTCTTCTGGACCTGGCGCGGCGACCGCTTCTTCAAGGCGATCGAGTGAAACTGTCGGCCGACCTGCGCGCGTTCGAGGAACGGATCGGGCATCGCTTTGCCCGGCCCGAGCTGCTGCTGCGGGCGCTGACCCATGGCTCGGTCTCCTCGCCGACCCGGGCCGACAACCAGCGGCTTGAGTTCCTGGGCGACCGGGTGCTGGGGCTGGTGATGGCCGAGGCGCTGCTGCAGGACGATGCCACCGCCACCGAGGGCCAGCTGGCGCCGCGGTTCAACGCGCTGGTGCGCAAGGAGACCTGCGCCGAGGTGGCGCGGCAGATCGACCTGGGCGCGGTGCTGAAGCTGGGCCGGTCCGAGATGCTGTCGGGCGGGCGGCGCAAGCAGGCGCTGCTGGGCGACGCGATGGAGGCGGTGATCGCCGCAGTCTACCACGACGCCGGTTTCGACCCCGCGCGCGATCTGATCCTGCGGCTCTGGGGCAAGCGCATCAAGACGGTCGAGTCCGACGCGCGCGACGCCAAGACCGTGCTGCAGGAATGGGCCCAGGCGCGCGGGTTGCAGCCGCCGAGATATACCGAGCTGAACCGTTCCGGCCCCGACCACGCGCCCGAATTCACCATCGAGGCGCAGCTGGAGAACGGCCAGACCGCCCGGGCCACCGCCGGATCGAAGCGCCAGGCCGAGCAATCCGCCGCAAAGGCGCTGCTGGAGCGGGTGGAAGGCGCCGCGTGAGCGACAACCTGCGCGGCGCGCTGTTCATGGTTCTGGCCATGATGGCCTTTGCCGGTGAGGACGCCTTTTACAAGATCGCCGCCGCCAGCCTGGCGCCGGGCTTTGCCCTGTTGCTGTTCGGCCTGCTCGGCCTGGCCGCCTATGCCGCGCTCGCCCGTGGGGCGGGGCAGCCGGTGCTGCACCCGGCGATCCTCAGCCGGCCGCTGCTGGTCCGCTCGGCGTTCGAGATCACCGGCCGGGTCTTCTTCGCCCTCAGCCTGGCCTATACGCCGCTGTCGACCACCTCGGCGATCCTGCAGGCGACGCCGCTGGTGGTGACGCTGGGCGCCGCGCTGCTGCTGGGCGAAAGCGTCGGCCCGCGTCGCTGGGCGGCGATGGCGGTGGGGTTCCTCGGCGTGCTGCTGATCCTGCGCCCGACGCCCGAGGCGTTTCGCGCCGATGCCATCCTGGCGGTGATCGGCATGATCGGCTTTGCCGGCCGCGATCTGGCCACCCGCGCCAGCTCGCCGGCGGTGTCGCGCTGGCAGCTGGGGGTGCTGGGGTTCCTGGTGGTGGCGGTGGCCGGGCTGGTGATGATGGCCTTCGACCCGGCGCCGCCGGCGCTGCCGGCCCCGCGCGCGGCGCTGGCGCTGCTGGCCACCGCCGGTTTCGGGGTCACCGCCTATACGCTGCTGACCCAGGCGATGCGGGTGGGCGAGATCTCGGTGGTGGCGCCGTTTCGCTATTCGCGGCTGCTGATCGCGCTGCTCATTGCCTTCGTCGTCTTCGGCGAACGCCCCGATGCGCTGACGCTCGCGGGCGGCGCGCTGATCGTCGCCAGCGGCCTCTACACGCTCTGGCGCTCCGGCCGGGCAGGGGGCCGGGCAGGGAACGGGGCGGCGGCAAAGGCAGACAGGGCTGGTCGCCTGCGTTAATCTGGCCTAAGAGGCCCACCAGCATCACAAGGTATTCCCATGACCCAACGCGCCGGTTTCGTCGCCCTGATCGGAGAGCCCAACGCGGGCAAATCCACCCTGACCAACGCCATGGTAGGGGCCAAGGTGTCGATCGTCACCCACAAGGTGCAGACCACCCGCGCCCGCATCCGCGGCGTCGCGCTCGAGGGCGAGGCGCAGATCGTCTTCGTCGACACCCCCGGCCTGTTCCAGCCGCGCCGCCGGCTGGACCGCGCCATGGTCGCCGCCGCCTGGGGCGGCGCGGCGGATGCGGATGTGGTCGTGCTGATGGTCGAGGCGCATCGCGGCGTCACCCCGGGGGTGGAACGCATCCTCGAAGGGCTGGCGGACATCGGCAAGGGCCGCAAGGTGGCGCTGGCGATCAACAAGATCGACCGGGTCAAGGCCGAGGTGCTGCTGGGCCTGTCGAAGGATCTGAACGACCGCTATGCCTTCGCCGAGACCTTCATGATCTCGGCCGAGAAGGGCTATGGCGTCGCCGACCTGCGCAAATGGCTGGCCGAACAGCTGCCGGAGCATCCCTGGCTCTATCCCGAGGACCAGATCGCCGACCTGCCGATGCGGATGATCGCCGCCGAGATGACGCGCGAGAAGCTGACGCTGCGGCTGCATCAGGAGCTGCCCTATCAGCTGACCGTCGAGACCGAGAACTGGGAAGAGCGCAAGGACGGCTCCGCCCGCATCGACCAGGTGGTCTATGTCATGCGCGAGGGCCACAAGGGCATCGTGCTGGGCCATAAGGGCGAGACCATCAAGGCGATCTCAAAGGCCGCGCGGGAGGAGCTGGAAGAATTCCTCGGCCGCAAGGTCCACCTGTTCGTTCAGGTCAAGGTGCGCCCCAACTGGCTGGAGGAGGCGGAACGCTACTCCGAGATGGGGCTTGAATTCAAAGACGGCAACGCATGAGCGGCGGGCTGGTCAGCGCCTTCTGGGTGCAGGCCTATCTGACCCGGCTCAGGTTGCAGGAGATCCCGGCCTTCGTCACCGCCCATGGCGACAACGACGCCGGTGCCATCCTGATCAAGCTCAACACGCTCGACGGTCAGGCGGTGGCGTTTCATCGCGGCTACGACCTGACCACCGGCGCCCGGCGCTGGGTCGAACTGGCCCGCGGCGCCGAGCGCGACGTGGACGAGGCGATTGCCCGTCAGCGCAGTTTCGACCCCGATCTCTGGGTGATCGAGGTCGAGGATCGGCATGGCCGCCACCTGCTGGACGCCGAGGGGCTGGAATAAGCCCCCCGGCCACCACGCCTATTCCACCCGGATCGGCTTGCGCGCCAGCACCGCGCGGTTGGTCACGTCGAGGAAGCGCAGCTCGTATTCGCCGGCGAGATCGGGCAGCTTGATCTGCACCGGCGGGCCGTCCTGGGTGCGGACCGCCTCGATCCAGGTGAAGATCGCCTGATCGGCGCGCGCCAGCGTCACCCGCTGATCGGCGCTGGTCGCCTCGACGTTCCAGCCCACCTCGATGGTGGTGCCGGCGGCGGCGGTCTCCGGCGCGGTCAGGCTGGCGCCGCTGTTCAGCGCGGCGGTCTTTTCCAGCACCTCGACCGGATGGGTGGCCAGCACGCGACCGCCTTCCTCCAGCATGTAGCGCAGTTCGTAGAGGCCGGGGGTCTCGGGCGCGGCGATCTCGCCGCTGCTGGCGGCGCGGACGCGGAAGTATTCGTCATGCGTGCCCTCCGGCGTGCCGGCGGGCACCAGGGTGATGTAATCCTCGCCGTCCACCGTGCCGGTCCAGCTGACCTTGATGCGGTCGCCGGCGCGCACCTGATCGGGGCCGCTGACGGTGACCTGCGGTTCGGTGATCTCGATCGGCTGGCTGGCCATGGTGCGGCCGCCTTCCTCCAGCACATAGCGCAGCTCGTACATGCCGGGCTCGGCGGGCATCTGCAGCTTTTCGCTGTTCAGGTCGCGGACCCGGCGATAGCTGGTATAGCTGCCCTCGGCGGCCCCCATCGGCACGACGGTCACGTAATCCTCGCCGCTGACCGCGCCGGTCCAGCTGACGGTGATCTTCGATCCCGCCGCCGCCGTCCCGGGGCCGGTCACGGCGACCTGCGGCTCGGTGATCTCGATCGGCTGGCGCGCCATGGTGCGGCCGCCTTCCTCCAGCACATAGCGCAGCTCGTAGAGGCCGGGATCGGCGGGCGCCTGCAACTGCTCGCTGTCCAGCGCGCGGACCCGGCGATAGCTGGGATTGCTGCCCTCCTCGGCGCCCATGGGACCGAGGGTCACATATTCTTCGCCGCTGACCGCGCCGGCCCAGCTGTCGGTGAATT
>JBFXGQ010000428.1:0-4560 GCA_050177915.1 Pseudodonghicola sp.
CTTTCTCCAATGTCGCGCCGTTCTCGGACTGTCTTACGGAAAATCGCAATGGCCGACCAGCGGGCGGAACTCACTTGGCGCGATGGCGGCGTGCCGGTCTCGGAGCAGTTCGACGACCCCTATTTCTCGCTGGAAAACGGGCTGGAGGAGACGCGGCATGTGTTTCTGGCCGGCAACGAGCTGCCGGCGCGATTCCGCCCAGGCTTCCATATCGCCGAGCTGGGTTTCGGCACCGGGCTCAATCTGCTGACCGCCTGGGCGATGTGGGAGCAGAGCGGCCAGCCGGGCGCGCTGCGCTTCACCACCTTCGAGGCGTTTCCGATGGCGCCCGACGACATGGCCCGCGCGCTGGCCGCCTTCCCCGCGCTCGCGCCCTGGGCGGCGCGGTTTCTGGCGGTCTGGACCGGCACCGGCGCGGTGGCGCTGGAGACACTTGACTTCGAGATGATCGAGGGCGACGCCCGCGAAACCCTGCCGGGCTGGGCCGGCCGGGCCGACGCCTGGTTCCTCGACGGTTTCTCGCCGGCGAAGAACCCCGAGCTCTGGGGTGAGGATCTGCTGACGCAGGTTGCCCGCCACACCGCCCCCGGCGGCACCGCCGCCACCTATACCGCCGCCGGCTTCGTCCGTCGCGGGCTGGAGGCCGCCAGTTTCGCGGTCGAGCGCGCGCCGGGCTACGGGCGCAAACGTCACATGACCCGTGCAAGGATGCCGCAATGAGCACGCCGCAACGCAACAACGTGCCGCTGGGCATCCTGCTGATGATCGGCTCCACCATCGTCTTCGCGCTGCAGGACGGGATCTCGCGCCATCTGGCGGGGACCTACAACACCTGGATGGTGGTGATGATCCGCTATTGGTTCTTCGCCGCCTTCGTGATCTTTCTGGCCGCGCGCGCACGCGGTGGGCTGCGACAGGCCGCCAGGACCGAACAGCCGCTGTTGCAGATCTTCCGCGGCCTGCTGCTGGCGGGCGAGGTCTGCGTGGCGATCTACGGGTTCACCGTGCTCGGCCTGATCCAGAGCCAGGCGGTGTTCATCTGCTATCCGCTGCTGGTGGCGGCGCTGTCGGGCCCGGTGCTGGGCGAAAGCGTCGGCTGGCGGCGCTGGAGCGCGATCGGCGTCGGCCTGATCGGCGTGCTGATCATCCTGCAGCCCGGCATGGGGGTGTTCGATCCTGCCGCCGTCATCCCGCTGATCTCGGCGCTGATGTTCGCGCTTTACGGGCTGCTTACCCGCTATGCGGCGCGGCGCGACACCACTGCCACCAGCTTCTTCTGGACCGGGGTATCGGGGGCGGTGATGATGACCGCCATCGGGGTGGGGTTCTGGGAGCCGATGACCGGGCCGGACTGGGCCTGGATGGCGGTGCTCTGCGTCACCGGGGTCACCGGCCACTGGCTGCTGATCAAATGCTACGAGGTGGCCGAGGCCGGCGCAGTGCAGCCCTTTGCCTATTTCCACCTGATCTGGGCCTCGATCCTCGGGCTGGTGGTGTTCCACGAGGTGCTGCGCCCGAACATCATGCTGGGCGCGGCGCTGATCGTCTCGGCCGGGCTGTTCACCCTATGGCGCGAACGCGCGCAGCGTTGAGCCCGCCAGTTCGCGCGAGAACGGGATCGGCAGCGGCACCTGCCCCAGCCGGGCGCGATAGATCGGCAGGCTTTCGGTGACCCGCATGACATAGTTGCGGGTCTCGTCGAAGGGGATCGTCTCGATCCAGTCGACGACATCGGTCTTGCCGTCGCGCGGATCGCCATAGGCCTCGATCCATTGCTGCGGCCGGCGCGGCCCTGCGTTGTAGCCCGCCGCCATCAGCACCACGTTGCCGTCGAAATCCGCCGCCAGCCCGGCCAGGTAGTTCGCCCCCAGCTTGGCGTTATAGGCCCAGTCCGACAGCAGCCGGTCGGTGCTGTGGCCGCCGAGGATGCCCAGCTGGCCGGCGACCAGCTTGGCAGTGGCCGGCATCACCTGCATCAGCCCGCGCGCGCCGGCGCCGCTGACCACCGAGGGGTCGAATTCGCTCTCGCGCCGGGCGATGGCCAGGGTCATCTCCTTGGCCATCGGCAGTTCGAGATCGGCGACCGGGTGCAGCGGGTAATAGGCGCCGTTCAGCACGATGCCCCGGCTCGCCGCGCGCTTGGCGATCATCACCGCCAGATGCGGCCGCCCCATCTCGACCGCCATGGCGCCCATCTGGGCGGCCTGCACCGGGTCGAGCGATTCCACCAGATGGGTCAGGAACCGTTCGCCCAGATCGGGCTCGTCCGCGGCCAGCAGCATCAGCCCGGCCTGGGTCACGCTGGAGGTCATGAAGGCCGCCTCGCGCCAGGGCGGGGGCGGCGGCGGGTCGAGCAGCTTGGGATCGAACGGCCGGCCGATCTGCTCCGCCGCCAGCAGCCCGTAGAACGAGGTCTGCTGGTCAGCCGCCATCGCATAGGCGGCATGGGCGGCATCGGCATCGCCTAGCGCCGCATGGGCGCGGCCCAGCCAATAGCCGGCGCGGCCCTTTGAGATCGGCGTCTCCACCGCCGCGTCGAAGCGCTGGAAATGGCGCAGCGCAGTGGCCGGATCGTTCAGCCGGGTCAAAGCGATATAGCCCGCGATCCATTCCAGATCGGCATAGTCATAGCCCGCCTCCGGCGTCAGCTGATGCGCGGCGGCAATCCGATAGGCGCGCTTGGCCTCGCCCGCGCGCATCAGCTCACGCGCCAGCCAGCGGCGGCGCTGCGCCCAGGCAGCGGGCTCGCCCAGTTCCGCGGCGCTGGCCGAATGCTCCAGCAGCAAGGTCGCGGCGTCGTCGCCGCGCCCCTTGCGGTGACGCCAGACGAAACGCGCATGCGACAGGCCGGGGTCGTTCTGCAGACTGTCGGGCACCTTGGCGATCAGCCCGTCGACCCCCGGCGCCAGATCCAGCAGCGCCAGCCGCGCCTCGGCCAGCGCGCGCTGGTCGGCCCCGACCAGCCCCAGCATCTGCCGGGCGCTGACCATGTTGCCGTCCCAGATCATCCGGTCCAGCCGGGCCTGATGGTGCGGCGCCAGCAGCTTGCCGTGCCGTTCCAGATAGATCGCCTGCAGCCCCGCGCCCATCGCCATGGTGCGCCAGGCCAGCACCAGTTCGGCCTGGGCGTCGCCGCTGCGGCCCGTGGCCTCCAGCGCTTCGGCCTGGGCCAGCGCGCCCTCGGCGGTCTGCGGCGGCAGCCCATCGAAGAAGGCCAGCACCTGATCCGCCGGCGCGCCGGTGAAGGCAGGCTCGCTCTTGCGGCGCAACCAGTCCAGCCCGGGCCAGTCGGGGCGGCGCTCAAGGAACACCAGCACATCGCCGGCGCTGCCCTTGCCCGCCCGCAGCCAGTGCCAGACGACGATATCGCGCGACACCGAGCCGCGCGGGCCCGCGACCGCCAGCGCCTGATCCCAGTCGCCGATCCGCATCGCCGCCAGCCCGCGGGCCAGATCCTCGGGGCCGGCGGCGCGCGCCGGCTGCCCGGCGCCCAGCAGCATCACAAGCAGAAACAGCCCTGAAAACAGGGCGCGGATCGGGGCGGGCCAGCGGCCCGGACTGCGCAACATCCCTTGCAATTTTCACCTAACCATGGCTAGAGCCTCTGACGATAATCCGCGCCGCGCGGGGATCAACTCACAATCGCGGAATGCGCCCCGGTTCGGCGGGCCGCTGCCCGCACCCTTCACTGCCAACCGGCGGGCGGCCGCCCGTCATGACCATGCTTCAGGAGCACACCCATGTTCAAAGGCTCTATGCCGGCCCTCGTCACCCCGTTCCGCAACGGCGAGCTGGACCTGGATACGCTCAAACGTCTGGTCGAATGGCAGATCGCCGAGGGCTCGACCGGCCTGGTGCCGGTGGGCACCACCGGCGAAAGCCCGACGCTGAGCCATGTCGAACACGAAACCGTCATCGCCGAGGTGGTCAAGGCCGCCGCCGGCCGGGTGCCGGTGATCGCCGGTGCCGGCTCGAACAACACGGTCGAGGCGATTCGCTTCGTCCAGTTCGCCGCCCGGATCGGCGCCGACGCGGCGCTGGTGGTGACGCCCTATTACAACAAGCCGACCCAGCGCGGCATGATCGCCCATTTCACCGCGCTGCACGAATGCGCCGAGATCCCGATCATCATCTACAACATCCCCGGCCGCTCGGTGGTGGACATGACCCCCGCCACCATGGGCCAGCTGGCGCAGCTGCCGCGCATCGTCGGCGTCAAGGACGCCACCGGCAAGCTTGAGCGGGTGAGCCAGCAGCGCATCACCTGCGGCGCCGGTTTCATCCAGCTCTCGGGTGAGGATGCCACCGCGCTCGGCTTCAACGCCCATGGCGGCGTCGGCTGCATCTCGGTCACCGCCAATGTGGCGCCGCGGCTCTGCGCCGAATTCCAGGCGGCGACGCTGGCCGGCGACTACAAGCTGGCGCTGGAGTATCAGGACAAGCTGATGCCGCTGCACGAGGCGATCTTTATCGAGCCGGGGCTGGTCGGCGCCAAATACGCGCTGTCCAAGCTGGGCCTGTGCAGCGAGGAGGTCCGCTCGCCGCTGACCACGCTGGAAG
>JBFXGQ010000429.1:0-4577 GCA_050177915.1 Pseudodonghicola sp.
CGGCGATCAGGCGACGCTGTTCGGCCTCTACGACATCATGCAGACGCTGGAGATCGTGCCGCTCAACGGCCCGCGCGCCCGCAGCGGCGACAGCTTCGCCATCGAGGGCCGCGGCCGCGGCATCGTCTCGCATACCGAGGCGAGCCTGAAGGGCGGTCAGATCAAGGGCTTCACCCTGGTCTGGCCGGCCGGCGACGAGGATCGCCGCCAGCGGGTTCTGGCGGCGATGAAGGCCAGCTTCGAGCGGCTCGACGGCGTGCTGGACCCGACCGCCGGCGCCGATGCGCCGCAGACCGTCGACCTGATCTCGGGCCTGGCGGTGCGCAAGCCGCGGCTGTCGCGCTCGGGCTTCTACATCGATGCCGCCGGCAGCGTGCTGACCGCGGCGGAGAATGTGGCCAATTGCACCCGGATCACGCTGGATCACGACTATGCCGCCCGCGTGGTGGCCAGCGATGCGGCCCGCGGGCTGGCGGTGCTGCGCCCCGAACAGGCGCTGGCGCCGATGACCGTGGGCAAGCTGCGCGCCGGCGCGCCGCGGCTGCAGTCGGACGTCGCCGTCGCCGGCTATTCCTATGGCGGCGTGCTGGGCGCGCCGACGCTGACCTTCGGCACCGTCGCCGACCTCAAGGGCCTGCAGGGCGAGACCGGGCTGACCCGGCTGGCGCTGGCCCCGCTCGAGGGCGACGCCGGCGGCCCGGTGCTCGATCAGACCGGCGCCGTGCTCGGCGTGCTGCTGCCGGTGAAGGCCGACGGCCAGCGCCTGCCCGAGGGCGTCAGCTTTGCCGCCGATGCCGAGACCATCCGCGCGATGCTGGCCGAGGCCGCCGTGCAGATGGCGCCGAGCGACAGCCTGGGCACACCGCTGCCGCCCGACGATCTGAGCCGGATGGCGATGGGCATGACCGTGCTGGTGGGCTGCTGGGACTGAGCGCCGCCGCATCCGACCAACGACCGACGCCCGGGCCCCGCGCCCGGGCGTTTCGTTTTGGCGGCGCGCCGCCAAGATGCGGCAGGCCCCTTTTCCCTGCGCGGCAAGCTGCTAGATTGGCGCTCAATTACCGAAGGTAGGTCAATGCCCCGCTACGAATACAAGGTGGTCCCTGCACCCTCCAAGGGCCGCAAGGCCAAGGGTGTGAAATCCCCCGAATCGCGCTTCGCCCTGGCGGTCGAGGACACGCTGAACCAGATGGGCGCGGAGGGCTGGGAATACCTGCGCGCCGATCTGCTGCCCAGCGACGAGCGCAGCGGCCTGACCGGCTCGACCGTCAACTGGCGCAATCTGCTGGTGTTCCGCCGCGCGCTGGACAGCAGCACCGAGGCGTTC
Source organism: Pseudodonghicola sp. (assembly GCA_050177915.1). Lineage (GTDB taxonomy): Bacteria > Pseudomonadota > Alphaproteobacteria > Rhodobacterales > Rhodobacteraceae > Pseudodonghicola. The sequence goes on from JBFXGQ010000429.1 coordinate 1,328, forward strand.
CGGCCGCGTCTGCTGGAGGCGACCGAGCCGGTCGCCCCCGCCGTCGAGGCCGCAGCCGCGGCCGAACCGCCGGCGCCGCAACCGGCCGCCGCGCAAAAGCCGCCGCTGCGCGCCACCCGCCGCGACGCGGAACCCGAGGCCGACGAGGACGAGGACGACAATGGCGTCGAGGCGACCCGCGACACCGATGCCATCGGCGCCGCGCTGAAGGCGCGGGCGCGGCTGACCGCAACCCGGCCCGGCGACGACTAGAACGTTCGGCCGGGCCTGCGGGCTCAGCCGTCGATATCCAGCGCCAGCGCGTGAATCCGGCCGACCAGCTCGGGGCCGAGCGCGGCATGCACCGCGCGGTGGCGCTGCAGCCGGCTTTGCCCGGCGAATCCCTCGGCGCGAATTCGCACCCGGAAATGGCTCTCGCCGCCCTCGCGGTAACCGGCATGGCCGCGGTGGCGCTCGCTCTCGTCGACCACCTCCAGCATGTGCGGTGCAAATGCGGATTGCAGCTTGTTACGGATCTCTTCCGTCGTGCCCATATTTCGCTCATGCGGCAAAAATTTTGCCGCCCCCTCTTCTATCTGGCGCCACTTAGATTAAACTCTGGCGTCCGAGTCCAGAACGCCCCCTCGCAAAGGAGCAGCGCGATGTCAAAACCGGATCCGTTTGGCTTCGATATTTCGGTATCGTCGGCCAAGAAACGCAACCCGCGCGGCCGGCGCGGCATGTCGGGCGCGTCGGACACCTCGACCCGGCGCTGCGATCACGAGGGCTGTCAGGAGGCCGGGAAATTCCGCGCGCCCAAGGCCCCGGACGTGCTGGATGACTACTTCTGGTTCTGCCAGCAGCATGTGCGCGAATACAATCAGAAGTGGAACTTCTTCGAAGGCACCACCGAGGCCGAGCTGAACGCGCAGCAGACCAAGGACAAGGTCTGGGAACGCACCACACGCCCGATGGGCGATCCCGAAGCGCGGGCCTGGGCCCGGCTGGGGATCGAGGACCCGCATCAGGTGCTGGGCGCCAATGCCACCAAGAACCGCGGCCGCGCCGCCACCGGCAAACGCCTGCCGCCGACCGAGCGCCGCGCCATCGAGATCCTGGAGGCGCAGGACAGCTGGACCAAGACCGAGGTGCGCCGCGCCTACAAGAAGCTGATCAAGGTGCTGCACCCGGATATGAACGGCGGCGACCGCAGCCAGGAAGAGCAGCTGCAGGAAGTGGTCTGGGCCTGGGAGCAGATCAAGGAAAGCCGCAACTTCAAGGACTGAGCCCGAACCTGACGGACCGGGCCCGCCTCCCCCTCCCCTGCAGTCCGCGGTGCCATTTCCGGCGGCACCGCCCGCCCATGCCCGCAGCTGCCCCCGCAATTGCGGGATCGGGAGGGATTTTCTTTTGCCCGGCGACGGATCGCCGTTACTATCGTCGCATATTTTGTTCCGGCTCATATTTTGAAGGAGTGACAGATGCGGCTGGTCACCGGCAAAGGCGACGACACGGTCTATTTCAATCCAAGGAGCAGCGAGTTCGACCTGTGGAAGGACAGGGGCGGGCGCGACACGCTGGCCCTCACCGACTACGACGTCGTCTTCGACAAGCAGTTCTACCATGACGGCGAGGCGCTGGTGCTCGAGCTCGACGGCGGCACGCTGCGGATGCCCGACACCGCCGGCGGCCGGCCGAGCATCGAGTATCTGCAATACCTCGCCCCGGCCTATGACACCGAGACCCCGGACGGCATTCGTGCGACGCTGGAGATCGTGGTCGCGCCGCAGCAGATCCTGGGCGCCAATATCGCGGTGCTGGGCACGCTGGGCGACGACGATTTCCGCGCGCCCCGGCACGACACGCCGCTGGACGGATTTTCCGAGATCTTCGGCAACGCCGGCAACGACAGCATCGTGCTGTCGCCGACCCAGAGCTATCGCGCCTTCGGCGGCGACGGCCGCGATTTCATCCGCGGCCTGGGCGCCACCGACGATTTCATCTCGGGCGGCAACGGCCATGACCGGCTGCTGGGCAAGGGCGGCGATGACGTGATCTTCGGCGACCGCGGCGCCGATGTGATCCGCGGCGGCGCCGGCAATGACATGCTCTATGGCGACAGCCTTCATATGCCGCCCAGAAAGGGCTTTGCCGACCAGATCTTCGGCGGCGCCGGCGACGATGTCATCTTCGGTGGCGGCGGCGGCGACCAGCTGTCCGGTGGCAGCGGCAGCGATGTCTTCAGCTTCTTTCTGCCGATGCAGCGCCTGGCCGGCCCCGATCACATCACCGATTTCAACGCCGCCGAGGACCGGCTGGAGATCGACATCGACACCATCCCCGGGTTCTTCCGGGTGCGGGTCGTCGATGGCGACACCCTGGTGCGGTTCGTGGCCTCCGGTTACGGATATGACTTCAAGACCGATATCGTGGTGCTGGACGGGATCGAGCTGACCAAGGCGGAGATACAGTTCGACGTGTTCTGAGACCGCCTCGGACACGGCGCTCCGGCCGGAAGGCCGCATTCCCGGGCAGTCCGCGCGACGCTTGGTCCCGGACTGAGCGCCTTGTGCTTGCCTCTGCCCGCGATATGTTGCACCACGGAGCTGCCCGGCATTTGGCCGGACAGATTGAGAGTAAGGGACGAAACGTATGGCTGACGGCGCGCTCGACATCAACGCAAAACCGACCGAAGAGCTTTCGGTGCGCGACGTGTTCGGCATCGACACGGACATGAAGGTAAAGGGCTTTGCCGAAGCCAGCGACCGCGTGCCTGCCGTCGATCCGACCTACAAATTCGACCCCGAGACGACGCTGGCGATCCTGGCGGGCTTCACCCACAATCGCCGGGTGATGATCCAGGGCTATCACGGCACCGGCAAATCGACCCATATCGAGCAGGTCGCCAGCCGCCTGAACTGGCCCTGCGTGCGCGTCAACCTCGACAGCCATGTCAGCCGGATCGACCTGATCGGCAAGGACGCCATCAAGCTGGTCGACGGCAAGCAGGTCACCGTGTTCCACGAGGGCATCCTGCCCTGGGCGCTGCGCAACCCGACCGCCATCGTGTTCGACGAATACGATGCCGGCCGCGCCGACGTGATGTTCGTGATCCAGCGGGTGCTGGAGGCCGACGGCAAGCTGACGCTGCTGGACCAGAACGAGATCATCACGCCGAACCCCTACTTCCGGCTGTTCGCCACCGCCAACACGGTGGGTCTGGGCGATACCACCGGGCTCTATCACGGGGTGCAGCAGATCAACCAGGCGC
>JBFXGQ010000430.1:0-4566 GCA_050177915.1 Pseudodonghicola sp.
TGCCGAGCACGACCCAGCAGGTCTCGGACGTGCTGCGAATCTGCCATCAGGAAGGTGTGCCGGTGGTGCCGCGCGGCTCGGGCACCTCGCTCGCCGGCGGGGCGCTGCCCACCGCCGACAGCGTGATCCTGGGCGTCGCCCGCATGAACCAGGTGCTGGAGGCCGATTACGACAACCGTATCATCCGGGTGCAGACCGGCCGCACCAACCTGAGCGTCACCGGCGCGGTGGAGGAGGAGGATTTCTTCTACGCCCCCGATCCCTCCAGCCAGCTGGCCTGTGCCATCGCCGGCAATATCGCGATGAACTCCGGCGGGGCGCATTGCCTGAAATACGGGGTGACCACCAACAACCTGATGGGGGTGACGCTGGTGCTGATGGACGGCACCGTGGTTGAGATCGGCGGCGCGCATCTGGACGCCGGCGGCCTCGACCTGCTGGGGGTGATCTGCGGCTCCGAGGGGCAGCTTGGCGTGGTGACCGAGGCGGTGCTGCGCATCCTGCGCAAGCCCGAGGGGGCGCTGCCTGTGCTGATGGGCTTCGACAGCTCCGAGGTCGCCGGCGCCTGCGTGTCGGACATTATCAAGGCGGGCGTGCTGCCGGTGGCGATCGAATTCATGGACCGCCCCTGCATCCGCGCGACCGAGGCCTTTGCCCATGCGGGCTACCCCGATTGCGAGGCGCTGCTGATCATCGAGGTCGAGGGATCGGAGGCCGAGATCGCCCATCAGCTGGGCCTGATCAAGCAGATCGCCGCGCGCCACAACCCGGTGGAGTTCCGCGAGGCGGCCGACGCGGACGAGGCCGGCCGCATCTGGCTGGGCCGCAAATCCGCCTTCGGCGCCATGGGGCAGATCAACGATTACATGTGCCTGGACGGGACCATCCCGGTCTCTGCCCTGCCGATGGTGCTGCGCCGGATCGGCGAGATGTCGAAGGAGTTCGGGCTGGAGGTCGGCAACGTGTTCCACGCCGGCGACGGCAATATGCACCCGCTGATCCTGTTCGACGCCAACAAGCCCGGCGATCTGGAAATCTGCGAGGCCTTCGGGGCCGAGATCCTCAAGCTCTGCGTCGAGGCGGGCGGCTGCCTGACCGGCGAGCATGGGGTCGGCGTCGAGAAGCGCGATCTGATGCTGCATCAGTACAGCCGCGGCGATCTGACGGCGCAGCTGGCGGTCAAGGATGTGTTCGATCCGGCCTGGCTGCTGAACCCGGCCAAGGTGTTTCCGCTGGAGGTGACGGCCGACCGGCGGGCGACGCGGCTGGCGGCGGAGTGAGGGGGCGCTGCCCCCGTCGCGGCAGGCCGCGACTCCCCCGGGATATTTGAGGCCAGAAAAAGACTAAGTGGGCGGGACGGCGATGTTGAAACCGGTGACAGAAGACGAGTTGGGCGAAACCGTCCGGCAGGCGAAGGCGCCGCTGGCGATACGCGGCGGCGGCACCCGGCTGACCGGGCTGGCGGGCGAGGCGCTGAGCGTTGCGGGCCTCAGAGGCATCACCCTCTACGAGCCGGGTGCGCTGACCATGGTGGCGCAGGCGGGCACGCCGCTGGCCGAGATCGAGGCGGCGCTGGCAGCCGAGAACCAGCGGCTGGCGTTTGAGCCGATGGATCATCGCGGTTTGCTGGGCACCCAAGGCGCGCCCACCATTGGCGGTGTCTTTGCCACCAATACCTCTGGCCCGCGCCGGGTGCAGGCGGGGGCGGCGCGCGATTTCCTGCTGGGCGTGCGCTATATCGACGGCATGGGGCAGGCGATCAAGAACGGCGGCCGGGTGATGAAGAACGTCACCGGCTATGATCTGGTCAAGCTGATGGCCGGCAGCTGGGGCACGCTGGGGGTGTTGTCGGAAGTGTCGTTCAAGGTGCTGCCGCGGCCGGAGACCGAGGCGACGCTGCGCTTTGCCGTGGACGGGGCCGGGGCGGCGGTGCGGCTGCTCTCTGCCGCGCTCGGCTCTCCCTTTGAGGTTTCCGGCGCCGCCTACGACCCGGCGCAGGGCGCGGCCCTGGTGCGGATCGAGGGCTTTGGCGATTCGGTCACCTATCGCGCCGGCAGGCTCACTGCGCTCTTGGGCGCCGCGGAACTGGTGGAGGCCGCGGCCTCCTCCGCGCTCTGGGCCGCGCTCCGCGATGTGGCGCCGTTCCAGGGGCAGGGGGGCGATGTCTGGCGGCTGTCCTGCAAACCCTCTCAGGCGCCAGAGGTTGCCGCGCGGCTGGGGGCAGAGGCGCTGTTGTTCGACTGGGGCGGCGGGCTGATCTGGGCGCGGGTGGCCGAGGGCACCGACCTGCGCGCCCGGGCGGGCAGCTATGACGGCCACGCCACGCTGATCCGCGCGACACCGGAGACCCGCGCGCGTCTGGCCATGTTCCAGCCGCAGCCGGCGCCGCTGGCGGCATTGGCGGCCGGGCTCAGGGCGAAGTTCGATCCGAAGGGCATTTTCAATCCAGGGCTGATGGGCTGATGCAGACGACATTCACCGAAGAGCAGCTGAAGGATCCTGCCACTGCGCGCGCCAACGAGATCCTGCGCGCCTGCGTCCACTGCGGCTTCTGCACCGCCACCTGCCCGACCTATCAGGTTCTGGGCGACGAGCTGGACAGCCCGCGCGGCCGCATCTACCTGATCAAGGACATGCTGGAGAACGAGCGGGTGCCGGACGACAAGACCGTCAAGCATATCGACCGCTGCCTGTCCTGCCTGGCCTGCATGACCACCTGCCCCTCCGGCGTGCATTACATGCATCTGGTGGACCATGCGCGGGCCTATATCGAAAAGAATTATAAACGCCCCTTCGGCGACCGGGCGCTGCGCTGGCTGTTGGCGCGGATCCTGCCCTATCCGGGGCGGTTCCGGCTGGCGCTGCTGGGGGCCAAGATCGGCCGGCCGTTCCGCGGCCTGCTGCCGGACCCGCGGCTGCGGGCCATGCTGGACATGGCGCCCAGGACCATTCCGCCGGTCAGCCGCAACGACACGCCGCAGAGCTTCGCGCCCAAGGCCGAGAAGAAGATGCGGGTGGCGCTGATGACCGGCTGCGCCCAGCGGGCGCTGAACACCGACATCAACGACGCCACCATCCGCCTGCTGCGCCGGCTGGGCTGCGAGGTGGTGGTGGCCAAGGGCGCCGGCTGCTGCGGCGCGCTGACCCATCACATGGGGCGCGAGGAGGAAAGCCACGCCTCTGCCGCGAAGAACATCCGCGCCTGGGTGGCGGAGATCGACGGTGCGGGGCTGGATGCCATCGTCATCAACACCTCGGGCTGCGGCACCACGGTCAAGGATTACGGCCATATGTTCCGCAATGACCCGCTGGCGGCGGATGCGGCGCGGGTCTCGGGGCTGGCGATGGATGTGAGCGAGCTCTTGATGAAGCTGGATCTGCCGGAGGCCGGCGAGCAGGGCCTTACGGTGGCCTATCACGCCGCCTGTTCGCTGCAGCACGGGCAGAAGATCAGGACCCATCCCAAGACCTTGCTGAAACGGGCCGGGTTCAAGGTGGTGGAACCGGCGGACCCGCATCTGTGCTGCGGCTCGGCCGGGACGTACAACCTGATGCAACCGGAGATCTCCGGCCAGCTCAAGGCACGCAAGATCGCCACGCTGGAGGCCAGGGGCCCCGATGTCATCGCCGCCGGCAATATCGGCTGCATGATGCAGATTGGATCTGGCGCCAAGGTGCCGGTGGTGCATACGGTTGAGTTGCTGGACTGGGCGACGGGCGGACCCAAGCCGCGGGCCCTGGGCGGGACCGTGGCGGCGGTGCCCGATTTGCGCGGATAAATTGCCCGGGCGGCGCCCTATTTTCGCCCAACCGCGGCGCTAGATCGGGGCAACGGTTGATGACGGAGGCTTGCGTGCGACACTGGGTGCTGGGCTTGGCGATGGCGGTACTGCCGTTGGTGGCGGCGGCGCAGGATGCGCGGCCGCAGCGGCTGGACAGCCTTGAGGCTGGTCGCGCCTGGCAGGCGGTCGGCCGGCTGGATATCGACGGCAAGGGCTTTTGCACCGGTACGCTGATCGCCCCAGATCTGGTGCTGACCGCCGCGCATTGCCTGTTCGACAAGAAGAGCAAGTCCCGCATCAAGCCTGAGATGATCGAATTCCGCGCCGGCTGGCGCAACGGCCGCGCCTCGGCCTATCGCGGGGTGCGGCGGGCGGTGGTGCATCCCGACTACGTCTATGACGGCGTGGTCTCCTCGGAGCGGGTGCGCCACGATCTGGCGCTGCTGCAGCTGGCGATTCCGATCCGCAACACCACGGTCGAGCCGTTCGACACCGCACGGCGGCCGGATACGGGCGACAAGGTCGGCGTGGTGTCCTATGCCCGCGACCGCGCCGAGGCACCGACGCTGCAGGAGGTCTGCGGCGTCATGGCCCGGCAGGAGGGCATTCTGGTGATGTCCTGCGATGTCGATTTCGGCTCTTCCGGCGCGCCGATCTTTTCCTTTGCCGGCGACAGCCCGCGCATCGTTTCGGTGGTCTCGGCCAAGGCCGAGGTGCGGGGCGAGCGGGTGGCGCTGGGCACCGAACTGGGCGAACCGCTGGAGCTGCTCAAGGCGATCATGGC
>JBFXGQ010000431.1:0-4566 GCA_050177915.1 Pseudodonghicola sp.
GAGCGCGCCGCGCATGCCGCGATAGGGAATGTTCACCAGCCGGCCGCCGAGACCGCGCGCGCCGCGGTCGGAAATCGTCTGCGTCGCGATCCCCAGCGCGAAATCCCCCCAGGCCAGCAGCACGCCCGCCGGCGCCCCGGCCGGCAGCGGCGGCGGGGTTTCGGTCAGTTCGGCGTAGAAGGCCGGGTCTTCGAGCCGGCCGTTGTAGTGGCGGGTCGAGATGGCGCCGGGCTTCTCGGCGGCCAGCAGCAGCGGCGCGCCGCCGGGCAGCGGGGCGAGCGTTGCGGCGATCTCGACCACCTGCTCGTTGCCGCCGTCGGGATCGGCGCAGCCCAGCAGCAGCCGGCCCGCGGCGCGGTCGTAGCCGGCCCAGATCCGCACCCAGCGCCGGCGGCTGAGCCGGATCGGCAGCGCCACCGCCGTCTCGCCGGTCAGGGAGATATGGCGAAAGTCGAGCCCGGTCTCGCTGACCTCCAGCACCCAGCCGCGGCCGGCGGCATCGCGGGCGCCGGCGATCACCGAGGGCGCCGCGCGCAGCAGCCGGGGCTGGGCGGTGACGCCGAAGCACAGCCTGTCGGCCGAGAACATCGGATCGGCCGGGATCACTGCATAGGAGCCCAGGTCGATCTGCTGCGCCCGCGCCGGGTAATCGCCCGCCAGCCCGAAATCCTGCGGCTGATAGATCAGCCCGGGGCCGGCCGGGTTCGGGTCGGCGCATTGGATGCGGACCACGTCTGCGACGTAATCCCCCTGCCCCTGGGCGCTGACCTTGACCTCCAGCGTGTCGCCGGGCCGACCGGAGATCCGGTTCAGGTAGCCGGTGATCGGCAGGAGGTTGTCGCGGCTGGCAATGGTCATCTCGGGGGTCCTTTCGGGGTGTTTCAAAGGCCCGCGGCGGCAAGTTCCGCCTCGAACCGGGTCAATACGCGCGACAGCAGCATGGCGATCTCGTCGACCTGCTCGGCGGTGACGATCAGCGGCGGGGTGATCATCAGCCAGTCGCCATAGGCGCCCTGGCTGGTGCGGCGGTTGTAGACCGCCAGCCCCTCCTCCATGGCGATGCGCTGGACGATGGCGGGGGCGTTCAGGGCGACCGGGATCTGCGCCTTGCTGGCCTGATCGGCGACCAGTTCCAGCGCCAGCAGCAGGCCGCGGCCGCGCACGTCGCCGACCACCCGGTGGGTGGTCTTCATCGCCTCCATCCGCGCGGCGAGTTCGGCGCCGCGCGCGGCGGCGTTGGCGGTCAGGTTGCGTTCCACCATCTCGGTCAGCACCGCATGGCCCACGGCGCAGGACAGCGGGTTGGAGAAATAGGTGAAACCGTTCATGAAGCCGCCCATGCCGGCCACCGTGCGGGCGATCTCGTCGGGGGCCAGAACGCAGCCCATCGGCGTGTAGCCGGCGGCGATCCCCTTGGCCAGCACCACCAGATCGGGCCGCGCCTCGGGCCAGTGATCGGCGGCGAGGAAGCGGCCGGTACGGCCGGCGCCGCTCATCACCTCGTCGAAGATCAGCAGGATGCCGTGGCGGGTGCAGATGTCGCGCACCATGCGGACATAGATGTCCTCGGGCACCAGCGCCCCGGTGGCGAGGCCGCCGATCGGCTCCATGATGAAGGCCATCACGGTGTCGGCGCCTTCCGCGACGATCTTGTCCTCAAGCGCCTGCGCACATTCGCGGGCATAGCTTTCCGCCGTGTGGTTCGGCGGCAGCCGATAGGTGAAGGGCGCCGGCACCTTGGGGTGCTCGCGCAGCAGCGGGCCGAAGACCTCGTGCTGATATCGGTCGCCGGTCAGCGCCAGCGCCCCCAGCGTGCCGCCGTGATAGCCGGGCTCGCGGCTGATCACCTTCCATTTCCCGGGCTGCCCCTTGGCCAGCGCGTATTGGCGGCAGAGCTTGACGGCGCTCTCCACCGCCTCCGAGCCGCCGGAGACGAAGAAGGCCCGCTCCAGCCCCGGCCCCGCCAGTTCGGTCAGCAGATTGGCGAGGTCTTCGTTGGCGGCGCTTTCGAACTGGCCGGGAAAGGCGAAGGCGACCTTTTCCGCCTGTGCGCGCATCGCCGCCAGCACCCGCGGGTTGCGATGGCCCAGATTGTTGGCGACCGGTCCCGAGGAGACGTCGATATAGCGCCGCCCGGTCTCGTCCCACATGTAGATGCCGTCGCCCCGCGCGATGCGCGGCAGCCGCGGGCTGCCGTGCGGCGCGAGGAAGACCTGCACCGGCTCGCCCCGCGGGCGGCCACCGATGCGCAGCGGGGTGGTGTCGTCCATCTATCCGGCCCTTTCCTCTGCCTGTTCCGCGGGGTCCAGCCGCATCGCGGCGGCGATCAGCCCGGCGCCCAGCAGCACCGAGCGCGCCAGCGCGTCCTCGTCGAAATCGAACCGCGGGGTGTGGTGGTCGTCAGCGAGATCGGCGCCCAGCACGAAGATCCCCGCCTGGCCGCCGCGCGCCGCCACCCGGCCGGCCAGCGTGGTGGCATCCTCGCTGGCACCGAAGAAGAACGCGGGCAGTTCGCGGTCGAAGGCCCGGGTCCGGGCGTTCACCGCGCCAGCCCAGCGGGCGATCTCCTCGGGGTTGGTCCAGCCCTCGGCCATGCCCATCGGTTCCATGTCGCATTCCAGCCCGTGAGCGGCGGCGGTGGCCTCGACCAGGGCCCGGGCGCGGGCGTCGAGCGTCATCAGATCGGCGGTCTCGGCTGCGCGCATCTCGAATTCGAACTCGGCCAGATCGGGGACGATGTTCACCGCGGTGCCGGCCTGCAAAAGCCCGACGTTGACCCGGATGCCCGGCCGGCTGGACTGCGCCAGCGCCTGCAGCGCCAGCACCGACTGGGCGGCGGCGACCAGCGCGTTGCGGCCGCCCTCGGGGGTCTTGCCGGCGTGGATCGCCTGACCGCGATAGCGGACCCGATAGCGCGCATTGGCGAGAAAGCCGTCGACCGCGAAGGCGGCGGCGCGCGACGGCACCCCCAGCCCCAGGTGGATGGCGAAGAACAGGTCGACGTCGGCCATCCAGCCGGCCTCGGCCACCGCGCGGGCACCGCGGGCGCCCTCCTCCGCGGGCTGGAACAGCAGCTTCAGCTTGCCGTGTCCCGAGGCGAGCCAGGGCCGCAGCAGCCGCGCCACCCCGAGCCCGATGGCGGCATGGCCGTCATGGCCGCAGGCATGCATGACCCCCGGCGTGGCGGAGGCATAGCCGCCCGCTGCCGGCGCGTGATTGCCGCCGGCCTCCAGGATCGGCAGCGCGTCGATATCGACCCGCATGCAGACCGTGGGCCCCGGCCGGCCGGTGTCATAGAGCGCGATACAGCCGGTCTCGCCCTCGCCCGGGATCGGATCGGCGCCGATGCCGGTGCGCGCGACATCGCCCAGAAAATCGGCACCGGCGACGACCTCATAGCCCTCGGCGCGCAGATCCTCGACGATGCGGGCGGTGGTGCGCACCTCCTGCCAGCCCAGTTCGGGGTGCCGATGGAACCAGCGGCGCCGCGCCTCCAGCCAGGGCTGCAACGCCTGCGCCCCCTGCCGGAGCCGGGTCACAAGCTGCGGATCGAGGTCGGAATCAGCGGCCGTGGGGGGCGGTGTCTGTGTCATGGCGCGAGCCTAGACGAGCGGTCCGCGGTCCGGCAAGCGCAAGCGGGCTTGGCGGAAACCCGCGCAGGATTTCCGCCAGGGTTGAGCGATTCCCGGCATTGGGCGACAAGTATCCATAGTTTTTTCCGAATGTATCGAGCAGGAAGATCCCACATGCTGTTTCGTCCGATCGTGCGGCTTGCCGCCGGTTCGGTGCTGGGCGCCGCTTTCGCGCTGAGCACCCCTCTCTCCGCCCGGGCCGCCGCCGAGAGCCCGAGCTGTCAGGCCCCCCTGGTTCAGGACATCCCCCGCCGCGCCGCCCGCGCGCCGTCGGGCAGCGCGCTGATGGAGCAGTTGATGAACGCCCGCGGCGGCAGCCGCGACGACGCCATCGTGCAGCAGGTGCTGGCCGGTAACCTGCCCGATTTCCTGCGCCAGCTGACCCCGGTCACCCTGGCCGGCACGGTGGCCAATGGCGCCAAGGTGCTGGTCACCATCTGCGTGACGCCGGATTATCTGGCGGTCGGCGATGACAGCGACTTCGTGCGGGTACCGATGGGGCTGGCGGCGGCGGCGCATGTCGCCGACAAGCTGGGCTTCCTGCTGCCGACGCCGAAGATGGTCGACGCGATCTACAGCCAGGCCAAGGTGCATGTGGCGCCCAGCCCGATGACCCCGGGCAGCCAGATGGAATCCACCGCCTATCTGCTGCAGCACGACCGCACCGTCGACCGCCAGCGCGCCGAGGTCACCCGCGAGCCGGCGGCGCTGACCGCCGGTCAGAAAAAGGATATCGTGCTGACCAACCGGCTGCTGTCGCATCCTGGTCGGGTGGCGATCTACGGCTGGCACCGGCCCAACGGCAAGCCGATCCAGCCGCTGAGCACCGTGCATGGCGCGGGCTATGCCGATTACAGCCACGGCGTGCGGCTGGTCTGCCGCACGGCCTATGTGAACGGCAAGGAAATGCCGCTGAGCCAGATCATGAAGGACA
>JBFXGQ010000432.1:0-4562 GCA_050177915.1 Pseudodonghicola sp.
CAGATCAACCCTGTGGCGGGGCGCCGCGGCCGATTGACCGGGACGCGCTGACATTGCGCATGCCCTGAGCCTGTTCCACCTGCGCGGAACGAGGCCGAAGGCCGCCTTTCGGGCATTACGAAGCAATGCCCTGTCGGCAGGCGATTGCATGTCATGCAATCGCCGAGAGACGCGCAAGCGCCGGACCGTCCGGACGGTCTGGCGCTTGGCTGACGTAGGCGCGCCGCTCATGCCCAGCCCTGCCTTGTCTCCAATGAAGTGAGCCGAACCTCTGTTGCAGCGCCAGCCCCCGGTCCGGCGCCTGCGCGGCTCGCGCCCGGGGCTGGCGGGCCCGGGGCAGGTGGGGCAGCTAACCCGCCGGTTTCGCCAGCGGATGATGCTCCAACACCAACTCGGCCAGGCGCTCGTCCAGCACATGGGTGTAGATCTCGGTGGTGGAGACATCGGCATGGCCCAGCAGCGTCTGGATCGAGCGCAGATCGGCGCCATTGGCCAGCAGATGGGTGGCGAAGGCATGGCGCAGGGTGTGCGGCGTGACGGTGTCGGGCGACACGCCGCCGGCCACCGCCAGCTCCTTGATCAGCAGGTAGAAGCGGTGGCGGGTCAGATAGCCCGACTTGCCATGCGACGGAAACAGGAAGCGCGACGGCTGGGCGCCCTTGAGCCGGCGTGTCTCCTCGGTGGCGTCGCGTTCGGCCAGCCAGGCGGCCAGCGCGGCTCGGGCCGGCGGCGACAGCGGCACCAGCCGTTCCTTGCCGCCCTTGCCCATCACCAGCAGCATGCGCGGATCGCCGCGCGCCGCCGCCGCCGGCAGCGACACCAGTTCGCTGACCCGCATGCCGGTGGCATAGAGCAGCTCCATCAGGCAGGTGTTGCGCAGCCGGTCGGCCGGGGTGCGGCCGGTCTCGCGCGCGGCCTTCAGCAGCCGGTCGACATCGGGCACGTCCAGCGTCTTGGGCAGCCGCTTGTCGCGGCCGGGGCCGCGGATCTGGATCGCCGGGCTGTCCGCGCGCCAGCCTTCCTCGAAGGCGAAGCGATAGAGCTGGCGGATCGCCGACAGCCGCCGGGCGCGGGTGGCGCGCGACAGCCCCTGGGCGTCGCAATCGACCAGATAGGATTCGATCGCGTCGCGGTCGGCGCTGGCGAAATCGCTGCCGCGCCGCTGCAGCCAGCCGGCGAAATCCTTCAGGTCGCGGCCATAGGCCAGCTGGGTGTTGGTCGCCGCCCCCAGTTCTGCCGCCTGGGCGTCGAGGAAGGTGGCGATCCAGCCCATCTGATCGGCGGGGGCCGCCATGGCTCAGGCCCGCCCGACCAGCATCAGCTGCAGGGCGGCGCGGCGCGCGGTATCCTCCAGCCCGACCGCGCGCAGGGTGGCCAGCGCGCTGGCCAGCTCGGCCGGATTGCCGCGGGCGCCGCGGTCGAACAGTGCGATGGCGCGCAGGATCACCTCGCCCAGCCGGCCGGTGTCGAGGGCGTCGCGCAGCTCCTGCGGCGGCACCGCGCGGGGGGCGAAGCCGTCGGCGACCGCCTGGGCCTGGCCGTCGGGCGGCTGGGCGCGGCCCGGCTCGCCCTGCGCCAGCGCGGCGAGGAAGGTGCGTTCGCGGCTGTTGTCCGGCGGCCGGTGCGAGGCGGCCTCGTAATCGGGCGACAGCAGCCGGATCTCCCAGGCCAGCGCGGCGGTGTCGTCGCGCAGCGGCAGCGCCGCCAGCCGGTCGGCGAAGAGATGCGCGAAGGGCACTTCCAGCCCCGCCGCGCGCATATGGTCCCAGACCCGCGGCAGGGTCTTGGCCACTGCCTCGGCGCTGCCGGTGTTCAGCGCGGTATCGAACCGCTGCACTGCCGCCACCCGTTCCCACACCCCGCCCGAGGCCGCCGGCTTGCGGTCGGTGTAGAGCCCCAGCAGACGGTTGGGATTGAGCGCGCCGATCCGGGTCAGCCGTTCGGCGGCCTCGATCTGCGCCTTCCAGCCGGCCAGGTCGCGCAGGTCGGCATTGGCGAAGGCGCGCGGCAAATTGGTGCTGGGCAGCCGCTCGCCAATCGCCTCATAGAGCCGGAAGGTCAGCGGATCGGGGTCGAGGGGCGGCGGCAGCGGCGGCGCCGTCTCGAACAGTTCGGGATCGAGGAACCGGTCCAGCAGATCCAGCTGCGCCTTGGGCAGCAGGTCGAGCGCATGCGCGGTCTCCAGCGTCAGCGCCGCGGTCTGCCAGTCGCCGCCGCGCAGGGTGCAGAAGATCTGCGCCGCATAGCCGGGCGACAGATGCGGCGCCGCCAGCAGCGCCGCGCAGGTGCGGTCCTCCTCGCCGGTCAGCAGGGCGGCGTCGAACCAGCGGCGGAACAGCGCCGGAGACCGGGTCGGCCCGGCCAGCTCGACCAGCGCCAGCGCCGGATCGGTGGCGCCCAGTGCGATCAGCCGGTCGATCTGCGCCAGCAGCAGCGCATCGGCGGCTGCGGCGCCGGCACCGTCGGGGGGGGATTTCTCGGCCAGCAGCAGGGTATAGAACAGCGCCTGCATCGCCGGGCTGTCCTGCACCGGCACCTCGGCGATCAGCCGGGTCAGCTGCGCCGGATCGCTGCCGCGCCACAGATCCACCGGCAGGCCGGTGACATCGGGCGGCACCAGCCCGACCGGCAGCGTCAGCGCCTCCAGCGGGCTGACCTCGATCTCGGGGCGCATCGCCGCCTTGGCCACGGGCGGTTCCAGCAGCACCGACCCGGGCGCCGGCGCGCGATAGGCGGCGCCGAGCCAGTCGATGACCGACAGAGGTTCCTGCGCGGCGGCGACCGCGGGCACACAGACCGCGATCAGCGCCGCCTTAATCCGCATGCAGCACGACCGGCTGCCGCACCTCGGCCATGGGGGGCGAGAAATCGGCGCCGAACCACGGCCCCAGATAGGCATAGCCAATCAGCCCGATCCCAGCCAGAATAATCAGGTAAAACAAGTATTTGATCAATCGCCCCATAGTCCGTCCCGCGGTTCCGGTTCTGCCCTTTTCATCAAGTTATATATGGCCTTTTTCACAAGATCACGTCATTCACTGAAGAATGAGCGAAATTGAGCATACTGCCGCCACCCGCACCGTTGTCAGCACCGCGCCGGGACCCGGGCGGGTCAGGAAAACCATCGTCATGGTCGGCATGATGGGGGCGGGCAAGACCGCTGTCGGCAAGGCGCTGGCGGCGCGTCTGGGTGTGCCGTTCCTGGACAGCGATCACGAAATCGAATCGGCCGCCAACATGACGATCCCGGAGATCTTCGCCCGCGATGGCGAGGCCTTCTTTCGGGCCAAGGAAAGTCAGGTGATCGCCCGGCTGCTGGAGGAGGCGCGCGGCGTGCTCTCGACCGGCGGCGGCGCCTTCCTGTCCGAGGCGAATCGCCGGATGATCTCGGCCAGGGGCGTCTCGGTCTGGCTGAACGCCGATCTCGAGGTGCTGTGGAACCGGGTGCGCCACCGCGATCACCGGCCGCTGCTGAAGACCCCCGATCCGCATGCGACGCTGAAGGACCTGTACGAGGCCCGCGTGCCGCTTTATGCCCAGGCCGACCTGATGGTGCGCTCGGATGCGCAGACCTCGGTCGAGGGGGTGGTGGACCGGGTGCTGGCGGCGCTGGCGACGCGCCCCGATGTGCTGGAACCGGAACAACGGGAACCGGAAGAAGAATGAGAGCCGCAACCATGACAGAAAGCGTCCATGTCGAGCTGGGCGACCGGTCCTATGATGTCGAGATCGGGCCGGGGCTGATCGCCGAGGCCGGGGCGCGGATCGCGCCGCTCTTGGCGCGCAAGCGGGTGACCGTGCTGACCGACGAGACCGTGGCCGGCCTGCATCTTGAGGCGCTGCGGGCGGGGCTTGCCGCCGCGGGCATCGAGATGACCGCGCTGGCGCTGCCGCCGGGCGAGGCCACCAAGGGCTGGCCGCAGTTCACCCGCGCGGTGGAATGGCTGCTGGAGCAGAAGGTCGAGCGCCGCGACGTGGTGGTGGCCTTCGGCGGCGGGGTGATCGGCGATCTGGCCGGCTTCGCCGCCTCGGTGCTGCGCCGCGGGGTGCGGTTTGTGCAGATCCCGACCTCGCTGCTGGCGCAGGTCGACAGCTCGGTCGGCGGCAAGACCGGGATCAACACGGCGCAGGGCAAGAACCTGGTGGGCGCCTTCCACCAGCCGTCGCTGGTGCTGGCCGATACCGCCATCCTCGGCACGCTGACGCCGCGCGATTTCCTCGCCGGTTACGGTGAGGTGGTGAAATACGGGCTGTTGGGCGACGCCGATTTCTTCGATTGGCTCGAGGCCGAGGGGCCGGCGCTGGCGCGGGGCGACATGGCCGCGCGGGTGCGCGCGGTGACCCGCTCGGTGCAGCTGAAGGCCGATATCGTCGCCCGCGCCGAGACCGAGCAGGGCGACCGGGCACTGCTGAACCTCGGGCATACCTTCTGCCATGCGCTGGAGGCGGCCACCGGCTATTCCGACCGGCTGCTGCATGGGGAGGGGGTGGCGACCGGCTGCGCCCTGGCGTTCGAGCTGTCGTCGCGGCTGGGGCTCTGTTCGCAGGAGGACCCGAGCCGG
>JBFXGQ010000433.1:0-4561 GCA_050177915.1 Pseudodonghicola sp.
ACAACCATGTGGCGCTGGCCGATGTCACCGCCCGCTTTGCCGATGGCGAATTCGTGGCGCTGCTGGGGCCGTCGGGCTGCGGCAAGACCACGCTGCTGCGCCTGCTCGCGGGGTTCGAGGCGCCGACCGAGGGCGAGATCGCGGTGGACGGCACCACCGTCGCCAATGCCCGCACCGGCCGGCTGATCCCGCCGGAGGAGCGGAACATGGGCATCGTGTTCCAGTCCTATGCGCTTTGGCCGCATATGAGCGTGGCGCGCAACGTCGCCTATCCGCTGGAGGTGCGCGGGTTTTCCAGGGCGGAGCGTCGGCAGCGCGTCGCCGCGGCGCTGGAGATGACCGGGCTCAGCGACTACGCCGAACGGATGCCGGCGGCGCTGTCGGGCGGGCAGCGGCAGCGGGTGGCGCTGGCGCGCTGTCTGGTGGCCGACCCTTCGGCAGTGCTGCTGGACGAGCCGCTGGCCAATCTGGACCTGTCGCTGCGCGCGACGATGCAGGAGGCTTTCGCGGCGTTCCACGACCGCACCGGCGCCACCATGGTCTATGTCACCCATGACCAGACCGAGGCGATGGCGATGGCCGACCGGGTGGCGGTGATGGACCGCGGCCGCATCCGCCAGTTCGCCACCCCCGAGGTGCTCTATAGCGAGCCGGCGGATGCCTTCGTCGCGGGTTTCGTCGGCGATGGCGCCGTGGTGCCGGTGGAACCCTGCGGCCCCTGTGGCACCGGCGGGGTCAAGGTGCGGCTGCTGGGGCGCGAGGTGTCGGCGCGGGCGCGGGTGGCGGGGCCGGACCGGCTGTGTATCCGGCCCGAGGATATCACCCTGGGCGAGGAGGGCGCGCTGCGCGCCGAGGTGCGGCAATGCACTTATCTGGGCGGCCGGTTCCGGCTGCGGCTGGCGGCCGAGGGTGGGCTGGACCTGGTGGCCTTCAGCGCCGCGCGGGTGCGCGCGGGCGAACGGCTGGGGCTGACCATCGGCCGGCCCTGGGGTTTCGCCGGGGAGGTGGCCCATGGCTGAGATCGAGGTTCTGTCGGGCATCGGCGACAAGGGGCCGGCCTGTCTGCGGCTGACCCATGAGGGGCGGGTCTGGCTGCTGGACTGCGGCCACGGCCCGGAGGCGAGCGCGCCCTTCGATCCGGCCTGGCTGGAGGGGGCGGATGCCGTCTTCATCACCCATGACCACGTCGACCATATCGGCGGCGCCGCCCATGCCATCGGTGCCGGCCTGCCGATCTATACCACCGCGATCACCGCGCGGTCGCTGCCGCCGGGGGCGCAGGTGCGCGAGATCCCGGGGCGCGGCCAGATCGAGATCGACGGCGTGCGCCTGACCACGGGCCGCAACGGCCATGCGCTGGGCGGCGTCTGGCTCCATTTCGCGCTGGGCGATGGGCTGTTCTATTCCGGCGACTGGTCGGAGGAATCCCAGTGGTTCGGCTTCGACGAACCGCCGCAGGCCGATACCGCGCTGATCGATGCCTCCTATCACCTCGACGATATCCCGCAGGCACGGCGCAAGGCCGATCTGGATGCGTTGCTGCGCTGGCTGCCGGGGACCGTGCTGCTGCCGGTGCCGCCCTCGGGCCGGGCGGGAGAGCTGGCGCTGCATCTGATGGGGCAGGGCGACGTGCGGCTGGACGATACCTGCCGCGATTTCGTGGCCCAGGCGCTGGCGGCGGGGCCGGCGGCGGGCATCGCCGACAGCGCCGGCGCGATCCGGCCGCTGCTGGATAAGCCCTTCGATCCTGCGGCGCGGTTCCTGATCTGCGACAATCCCAATGCCGATGGCGGCATGGCCTGGACGCTGGTCAAGGTGGCGCGCGACGCGGGGCGGCTGGGGCGGGATTTCCATGTGGTCTTCACCGGGCACATGACGGCGCACGCCCGCGCCATCTGCGCCCATCCCGGCGGCCATTTCACCCGCTGGAACGTCCACCCGCCGCTGCGCGACCAGCTGGGGCTGATCCAGCGGCTGGGGGCGAAACGCTATGCGCCGCTGTTCTGCACCCTGCCGGAGGACTACCTGGCCGAGGACCGCTCGGGCGCCGAGATCTTCTTTCACGAGAGGGTGACGCTGTGATCCTGCAACGCCGCTTCTGCGTCATTCGCCATGGCGAAACCGACGCCAACCGCGCCGGGCGGATCGCCGGGAGGATCGAGGCGGAGCTGACTGAACAGGGGCGGGCAGAGGCGCGCGCGCTCTCCGCTTTCGTCTGGCCGGCGCCGGTGCTGCTCTATGTCAGCCCGCAACTGCGGGCGCGGGAGACCGCCGCGCTGGCCTTTCCGGGGCGGCAGTCGCGCCTGCTGGACGATCTGCGCGAACGCGACTGGGGGCGGCTGGAGGGCCGGCCGCTGGCCGAGATGATCGCGCGGGAGGACACCCCGCCCGAGGGCGAGTCCTGGCCCGGGATGCTGGACCGGGTCGGTCGCGGACTTGCGCAGGCGCTTGCCGATCCGCGCGACGGGCTGCCGGTGCTGGTCGCCCATTCCGGCACCATTCGCGCCATCAGGCGCCTCACCGGCGGGACGGAGCATGGCGAACGGCCGCGCAACGCTGCGCCGCTTCTGTTCACGCCCGCGGGCTCTGGCTGGGTGGAATCCGCGCTTCTGGCAGCGGATAGCGAAGTTTGACGAAAGGAGAGAATATGGATTGCGTGGTCTTCGACATCGACGGCACGCTGGCGCGGTTCGACGCCGACCGGCTGGGCCATCTGGTGCATGGCGAGGTGAAGCATTGGGACGACTTCCACGATGCGATGCATGACACCGATGTGATCGAGCCGGTGGCCCGGCTGCTGCGCCGGCTGCGCGAGGCCGGCGAGCGGATCGTGCTCTGCTCCGGCCGGCCCGAGGGCTGGCAGCACCGGACCGAGGATTGGCTGGCGCGCGCCGGCCTCGGCTATGACGGGATCTATCTGCGCCCCGCCGGGGCCGATGCCTGGTCGGACCCGGACGTCAAATCCCACCTGCTGGAGAAGATGCGCGGCGACGGCTTCCGGCCCTGGCTGGTGGTTGACGACCGCAGCGCCGTGGTGGACTTCTGGCGCGCCGCCGGGCTGGTCTGCCTGCAATGCGCCCCGGGAGAGTTCTGAGCGGCCCCGCCGTGCAGTCCGTTTCGGGCTTGCCCACAGGGCCCGCGGGCGTCACCATGCGGCCATGGCGACGATCGTTGTGGATACGCAGTTCGGCAGCCTTGCCGTGACCGACACCGGGGAGGCGCCCGGGGAGGCGATCGTCCGGGTGACCTGGGACGGCGCGGCCGAGGGCGAGGCGGGGCCGCTGCTGCGCGAGGCGGCGGCGCAGATCGCCGCCTATGACGCCGGCCGGCTGACCCGCTTCGACCTGCCGCTGCGGGTGGCGGGATCGGCGTTCCAGCGCGCGGTCTGCGACGCCATGCTGGCGATCCCCTTCGGCGAGACCTGCACCTATGGCGAGATCGCCCAGGCCCTGGCCCATCCGGCGCAGGCGGTGGGGCGGGCCTGCGGCGGCAACCCGATCCCGGTGCTGATCCCCTGCCACCGGGTGATGGGGGCGGGCGGCCGCCTGACCGGATTTTCCGGCAAGGGCGGGGTCGAGACCAAGGTGGCGCTGCTGCGCCACGAGGGCGCCGGCGGCTTGCTGATCTGAGCCGAAATCGAGATTGCATTTGCCGCGCCGGCACAGCACCTTAGGCGCAATTCCGAGGAGAAGGACAAGACCGATGAGCAAACCGCAGGACCGCGCCGCCTTGAAGAAATCCGTGCAGGACAGGCTGCTGGCACTGGAGTCCGAGGAGCTGGCCAGCGCGCGGGAGCATCTGGACGCGCATATCCGGGACTCGATCCTGGACGAGCGCGAAGTGCGCGACACCGACGACCTGACCGCCTCGAACGAGCAGGTCGGCCTGGCCGAGGCCTTCAGCCATCCGGTGCAGACCCACGAGGCCAAGGTCGATGTGATCGAGAATACCGATTTCGCGCTGACCGATACCGTGCAACCGGGCGCGGTGGTGGTGGTCGACGGCCGCCATTTCATCGTCGCCGTGTCGACCCGGCGGTTCGACGTGGGTGGCGTGACCTATATGGGGATCTCGCAGGAAAGCCCGATCTACCAGGCGATGGAGGGGCTCAAGGCTGGCGAGAGCTTTGACTTCAACGGCAAGGATGTCGAGATCGAGGACGTGCTCTGATCCGACGCCGCAGTTACCCGGCCTGCCCGTTGCGGGCCGGGATCACCTGCTGGGCGATGCCGGCGAACAGCAGATAGAGCGTGGTGATCATCAACCCCCAATGGGCCCAGCTTTCGGGGTGGAAATCAACCCAGGCGGCCCAGCCGGCGAAGAAGGTCCAGCCCAGCGCCATCGGCACCGTCACCGCGCGCCAGCGTTCGGTGCGCATCGGGTGGACGAATTTCAGCGGCAGGAACATCGCCACCGCCAGCGCAGTGACGAAGCCGAGGATGATCCAGAAATTCGGCTCCAGCGCGAAGATCACCAGCACCGCCATGTTCCAGCAGCCGGGGAAGCCCTTGAAGGAATTGTCCTTGGTCTTCATCCGGGTGTCGGCGAAATACATCGCGCT
>JBFXGQ010000434.1:0-4552 GCA_050177915.1 Pseudodonghicola sp.
CGACGGCAAGCTGCTGGTCATCGACCGCAGGACGGGGGAACTGGCGCCTTTCGACCGGCCCGGGGTGCAGCCCGATCTGTCGGCGACGCACGAGAAGGACGGGGTGACCTATCGCACGGTGCTGCATCTGATGGCGGAGCGGTATCTGGCCCCGGAGTACGCCCCCGAGGCGGTGGCCGGGCGCTGCGGCATCCCGGCAGAGAAGATCCGCGCGCTGGCGGCCGAGATCGCCCGCGTCGCCTTTGACGAGGCGATCGAGCTCGACCGCGCCTGGACCGATTTCCGCGGCGAGCGGCATGAGACGATGGTGGGCCGCCCGGTCTCCTTCCATGCCATGCGCGGGATCTCGGCCCATGCCAACGGCTTTCAGACCGCCCGCGCGCTGCATGTGCTGCAGATCCTGCTGGGTACGGTCGAGGTGCCCGGCGGCTTCCGCTTCAAACCGCCCTATCCGAAGCCCGCGGAGATCCACCCGAAGCCGCATTTCAAGGTCACCCCCGGCGCGCCGCTCGACGGGCCGCACCTGGGTTTCGTGCAGGGGCCGGAGGATCTGGCGCTGCGCGAGGACGGCAGCGCGGCGCGGATCGACAAGGCCTTCACCTGGGACAACCCGATGTCGGCCCATGGGCTCATGCATATGGTGATCTCAAACGCGCATGCCGGCGATCCCTACAAGATCGACACGCTGTTTCTCTATATGGCCAACATGGCCTGGAACTCCTCCATGAACACCAAGGGTGTGATGGAGATGCTGACCGATACCGACGAGACCGACAATTACGTGATCCCGCGGATCATCTATTCGGACGCCTACAGCTCCGAGATGGTGGCCTATGCCGATCTGGTGCTGCCCGACACCACCTATCTGGAGCGGCACGATTGCATCAGCCTGCTCGACCGGCCGATCTGCGAGGCCGATGCGGCAGCCGATGCGATCCGCTGGCCGGTGGTGGCGCCCGACCGGGATGTGCGGGGCTTCCAGTCGGTGCTGATCGACCTCGGCGTGCGGCTGGGGCTGCCGGGGTTCGTGCGGGAAGACGGCAGCGCGGTCTATGCCGATTACGCCGATTACATCACCAACCACCAGCGCAAGCCCGGCATCGGCCCGCTGGCCGGCTGGCGCGGCGATGGCACCGAGGCCGGCCGCGGCGCGCCGAACCCGGCGCAGCTGCAGCGCTATATCGACAACGGCGGCTTCTTCGAGGCGCATATCCCCGGCGCCGCGGCCTATTACAAACCCTGGAACGCCGCCTATCAGGACTGGGCGGTGGGGATGGGCCTGTTCGACAGCCCGCAGCCCTATCTGTTCCAGCTCTATGTGGAGCCGCTCAGGCGGTTCCAGCTGGCCGCCGAGGGGCATGGTGAACGGCAACCGCCCGAGCATCTGCGCGACCGCATCCGCGCCACGATGGACCCGCTGCCGATCTGGTACGAGGCCGACCAGCAGGGCAACGCGGGCTTTCCCGTCAACGCGCTGACCCAGCGGCCGATGGCGATGTATCACAGCTGGGGCAGCCAGAACGCCTGGCTGCGGCAGCTGCACGGGGAAAACCCGCTCTATGTGCCGACACGGCTGATGCGGGAACATGGGCTCAGCGACGGCGACTGGGCCAGGGTCTCCTCGCCGCATGGCGAAATCGTGGTGCCGGTGCGGGAGATGGCGGCGCTGAACCCCAATACGGTCTGGACCTGGAACGCCATCGGCAAGCGCAAGGGCGCCTGGGCGCTGTCCGAGGACGCGCCGGAGGCGACCCGCGGCTTCCTGCTCAACCATCTGATCCACGAGCTGCTGCCGCCCAAGGGCGACGGCCAGCGTTGGGCCAATTCCGATCCGATCACCGGCCAGGCGGCCTGGTTCGACCTGAAGGTGCGGATCGAGAAGGTGGCGCCGCCGCGGGAGAGCCAGCCGGCGTTTCCGCCCCTCGTCTCGCCGGTGGGCAAGGGGCCGTTGGGGCTGCGCTGGAAGGTGGGCCCATGATCGCGGCCGATGGCGCAAGACCGATTTCTTGCGAAGAAATCGGCCCGGAATTTTGCGAAAATTCTGGGGTCCCGGAACCGCGGGCGACGCAAGACCCCGAATTCCGCGCCGGAATTCGGGCCGGAACTAGAGCCGGAATTTGCGCCAAATTCCGGCGCCGGGGAGGATCGCGATGACCGCATTGCCGGAATGGACAGACCGCAAGCTGGGGCTGGTGATCGATCTGGACACCTGCGTCGGCTGCCATGCCTGCGTGATCTCCTGCAAGGGCTGGAACACCGAGAATTACGGCGCGCCGCTCTCCGACCAGTCGGCTTACGGCGCCGATCCCTCGGGCACCTTCCTGAACCGGGTGCATTCCTACGAGGTGCAGCCCGACGACGGGCTGGCCCAGCTGGTGCATTTCCCGAAATCCTGCCTGCATTGCGACAACGCCCCCTGCGTCACCGTCTGCCCGACCGGGGCCAGCTACAAGCGGGTCGAGGACGGCATCGTTCTGGTCAACGAGAGCGATTGCATCGGCTGCGGCCTCTGCGCCTGGGCCTGCCCCTACGGCGCGCGCGAGCTCGATGCCGCCGCCGGGGTGATGAAGAAATGCACCCTCTGCATCGACCGGATCTATAACCAGAACCTGCCGGAGGAGGACCGCCTGCCCGCCTGCGTGCGCACCTGCCCCGCCGGCGCGCGGCATTTCGGCGATCTGGGCGACCCCGACAGCGACGTGAGCCGGCTGGTCACCGCGCGCGGCGGCGTCGCGCTGATGCCGGAACAGGGCACCCAGCCGGTCAACAGATACCTGCCGCCGCGGCCCAAGGACCGGCTGGAGCGGGACAGCGCGGCGCCTCTCGCCCCGGTGATAGAGGAGTCCACGGGGTTCCTCGGCTGGCTCGACCGGGCGCTGGACCGGCTGCCGGGCGGGGGCGACTGAGATGCACCCGGCAAAATCCGTCATCCTGTTCACCACCCTCTCCGGCCTGGGCTTCGGCCTGCTGGTCTGGCTCGGCCTCGGCCTGCCGGCAGTCACCGGCGGGGTGGCCTTCGTCTTCTTCGTCCTCGCCTACCTGCTGGCGGTGGGCGGGCTGATCGCCTCGACCTTCCACCTCGGCCATCCGGAGCGGGCGCTGAAGGCCTTCAGCCAATGGCGGACAAGCTGGCTGAGTCGCGAGGGCTGGATGTCCGTCGCAGCGCTTGCCGTGATGGCGGTCTACGGTGCCGGCCTGGTGGTGCTCGACAGCCGCTGGAGCCTGCTCGGCTGGCTCGGCGCGGTGCTGAGCCTCGGCACCGTCTTCACCACCTCGATGATCTACACCCAGCTGAAATCGGTGCCGCGCTGGCATATGACGCTGACGCCGCCGCTGTTTCTCGGCCTGTCGCTGGCCGGCGGCGCGCTGCTGGCGGGACAAAGCCGCTGGGCGGTGCCGCTGCTGATCGTCGCCGGCGCGGTGCAGATCGCCCATTGGGTCCGTGGCGACCGCGCGCTGGCCCGCTCGGGCACCACGCTCGCCACCGCGACGGGGCTGGCCGGCGGCCGCCTGCGCGCCTTCGAGCCGCCGCATACCGGGCCGAACTACCTGCTGCGCGAGATGGTCTATGTGGTGGGCCGGCGCCATGCGGCGAAACTGCGGGCGATCGCGCTGCTGCTGATGACGGCGGTGCCGGTGGCGCTGTTGCTGGCGCCCGCCAGCCATATGCTCGCCGCGCTGGCGGTGCTCAGCCATCTGGCCGGCGTGCTGACCGCACGCTGGCTGTTCTTCGCCGAGGCCGAGCATGTCGTGGGGCTCTATTACGGCAAGCGCTGATCTCGCCGCGGGGAGGTGAGAAGGCGCCCCCTGGGGGCGGGGGCGCTGCCCCCCACCGCCTTTCAGGCGGCTCCCCCGGGATATTTCCGGCCAGAAAAAGAGCCGTCGCCTCAGAGGCTGGCCGCGAGCCGCGTGCCCTGGTCGATTGCCCGTTTGGCGTCAAGTTCGGCGGCCACATCGGCGCCACCGATCACATGGGCAGTGATGCCCCTGTCCGCCAGCGCGTCGGCCAGGCTGCGGTCCGAGACCTGTCCGGCGCAGAGCACCACGGTGTCGGCCGGGATCAGCGTCGGGTTCTCCCGCGCCTCGCCGAAGCTGACGTGCAGCCCGTCGGCGTCGATCTTCTCGTAATTCACCCCGCCGACGAATTCGACGCCCTTCATCTTCAGCGTCGCACGGTGGATCCAGCCGGTGGTCTTGCCCAGCCCCTTGCCATGCGCCTGCTTCTTGCGCTGCAGCAGCGTCACCTGGCGCGCCGGCGCCGCCGGCTGCGGACCTTCGGGGGCGAGGCCAGAGCGGTGTTCGGCGGGGTCGGTCACGCCCCATTCCCTCATCCAGGCGGGCAGGTCGGTGGCGGGGCTATGGTCCTCCAGCAGGAATTCCGAGACGTCGAAGCCGATGCCGCCGGCGCCGATCACCGCCACCGTCTTGCCGACCGGCGCCTTGTCGCGCAGCACCTCGATGTAGCTGAGCACGTTGGCGCCATCCTCGCCCGGGATCTGCGGGTCGCGCGGGGTGACGCCGGTGGCGATCACCACCTCGTCGAAGCCGGTCA
>JBFXGQ010000435.1:0-4551 GCA_050177915.1 Pseudodonghicola sp.
CGGCGGCGACGTGCCCGATGCGGTGCGCGCCGACCGCAAGACCCATTACCGCACCCAGCGCCAGACCATCCTGGACTGGCAGGCGGGCGGGCTGGAAGGCGCGCGCGAAAGCTATACCGATTTCGCCGCGCGGGTGCAGGCCGCGCGCGCCATTTCCACCGACACCGCCGCCGAGCGGGTGCTGGTGGTCAGCTCGGGCGGGGCGATCGGGCAACTGGTCGCCGCCAGCCTCTGCGCCCCGCCCGAACAGATGATCGCGCTGAACCTGCAGGTGAAGAACACCTCGATGTCGCGGTTCATCTTTTCCGGCAGCAGGTTCTTCCTGCATGAATTCAATACCACACCGCATTTCGCGCCGCCCGAGCATGCCGAACTGCTGACCTATAGCTGAGGAGGACCGATGACCAACACGTCCCAGACACTCGATCTCGATGCGGTGGATGCCTATCTGCGCGCCCATCTTCCCGGCTACGAGGGGCCTTTGGAGGCCAAGAAGTTCAATGTCGGCCAGTCGAACCCGACCTTCCTGCTGACCACGCCGGCGCGCAAATACGTGCTGCGGCGCAAGCCGCCCGGGGTGCTGCTGAAATCCGCCCATGCGGTGGACCGCGAATATCGGGTGCAGAAGGCGCTGCAGGGCTCGAACGTGCCGGTGGCCAAGATGCATCTGCTGTGCGAGGACGACGCCGTCATCGGCTCGGCCTTCTACGTGATGGATTTCCTCGACGGCCGCAACTTCGCCGACCCGTTGATGGAGGGCGAGGACAACGCCACCCGCGCCGCGGTGATCGACGAGATGAACCGCGTCCTGGCCGAGCTGCATATGGTCGACATCGACGCGGTCGGCCTGTCGGATTACGGCCCGCCGGGCAATTACTTCGAACGGCAGGTGGCGCGCTGGTCCAAGCAGTACCGCGCCTCGGAGACCGAGGTGGTGCCGGCGATGGACCGGCTGATGGAACGGCTGAGTGCCGCGATCCCGGCCGAGGACGGCCAGCGCACGCTGGTGCATGGCGATTACCGCATCGACAACATGATCTTCGCCCGCGACAGCGCGCATTGTCTCGGCATCCTGGATTGGGAGCTGTCGACCATCGGCCACCCCTATGCCGATCTGGCCGCGGTCATCATGCAGTGGCAGATGCCGCCGGGCGGCGAGGGGCGCGGTCTGGCCGGCGTCGATCGCGCCGCGCTGGGGCTGCCGACGGATGCCGAGTTCATCGCCCGCTATTGCGAGCGGCGCGGGCTGCCGGGGATCGACAATTTCGGCTTTTACCTGTCGTTCTGCTTCTTCCGCATGGCGGGGATCATCCAGGGCGTGCTGAAGCGGGCGATCGACGGCAATGCCTCGAACCCCGAACGCGCGATCCGGCTGGGCCGCTATGTGCCGATGTTCGCCGAGCACGGCCTGGCCGCGCTGGATCGGGGATGAGCGGCATGGAGGCGAGCGACGAGATCGACGACGACAAGGACCGCAATTTCGTCACCGCCCTGGCACGGGGGCTGGACGTGCTGCGCTGCTTCCGGCCCAATGAGGTGGATCTGACCAATACGGATATCTCCGAACGGACCGGCCTGCCCAAGCCGACGGTGTCGCGGCTGACCCATACGCTGTGCCGGCTGGAGTATCTGGTCGCCGACCCGCGCACCGGCACCTATCGGCTGGGCGCCGGGGTGCTGCAGCTGGGCTTCGGCGTGCTGGCGGGGATGGAGATCGGCGATCGCGCCGCCGAGGTGCTGCGCGCGCTGCAGGGCGGCCCGAACTCCTATATCACCGCGGCGCTTGGCGAGCGGTTCCGCGATCAGGTGATCTATATCGCGGTGCATTCCTCGCGCGAGGATGTGGCGCTGACCATGCATGTGGGCTCAAGGCTGCCGCTGTTCCGCTCGGCGGTGGGGCGGGCGATCCTGGTCGCCACCCCGGAGGAGGAGCGCGCCGCGCTGTTCGGCGAGGCGGCGCGGCTCGACCCCGAGGGCGATGCCGACCGGCGCGACGGTTTCGCCCGGGCGCAGGAGGAATACGACAGCCGCGGCTATTGCACCGGCTACGGCGACTGGCGCGGCGATGTGAACGGCATCGCGGTGCCGGTCTATTCGCTGAACGGCTCGCGCATCTACGGGCTGAACGTCGGCGGGCCGTCCTTCCACGTAAAGAAGAAGCAGCTGGAAACCCATTATGCGCCGCTGCTGATCGAGGCGGGCAAACGGCTGAGCCTGCGGGCCTGACGACGGGTCGCACCCGGCCCGGGGAATCAATCCGGGCCGGCGAAACAAAATTTTGCTGTGCGGAAATTCCGGCTGGTCCGGGAGCGTCATGTCGCGGGCGGGACCGGCCGGTTCGGACGCCCCGGACAGCGCATCCGGAGCCGGAAACGGACCGATATCCATTTTACAAATTTGATTTCACAGTCATTATTTGTCTGTATGGTTTTTCCTAAAAACATATATTTATCATATTATTATTGAAGTTAATTTATGTGATGTATCACTTTAATGTTGTCCCGTAATAAAGGCTCATGGCAGGATCCTTAAGGGCGCACCCCGGCCTGGGAGGAAAAGGGGGCGCGTCCGTCTTGTTACAGCCGCCGCGAAGCTTGACTTTGTACGGTTATGTGCAAGGCTTTGATCAGACCCGGCGCCTCATGCGCTTCGAGTGCCGGAGTCTGTATGGGAGGAGAAAAATGCGCAAATCCATCAAGTTCGGCCTCGGCGCCGCGCTTGCGCTGTCGCTTGGCGCCAGCGCGGCCCTGGCCGAGAATGTCAAGATCGCGTTCATTGACCCGCTGTCCGGCGCCTTTGCCAGCACCGGCAGCAACGGTCTGAAACAGTACGAGTTCGCTGCGGAGGAGCTGGTCAACAAGAAGGGCGGCGTGCTGGACGGCCGCATGTTCGAAATGGTGCCCTTCGACAACAAGGTCAGTCCCAAGGAATCGCTGATCCAGCTGCAGGTCGCCATCGACCAGGGCATCCGCTATGTGGTGCAGGGCAACTCGTCGGGGGTGGCCAGCGCGCTGACCGAGGCGATCGAGAAGCACAACAAGCGCAACCCCGACAGCCGCGTGCTGTTCCTGAACTATTCGGCGGTGGACCCGGTCCTGACCAACGACAAGTGCAACTTCTGGCACTTCCGCTTCGACGCCAACAGCGACATCAAGATGGATGCGCTGACCGATGTCATCACGGGCAACCCGAACATCAAGAAGATCTATATCATCGGCCAGGACTACGGGTTCGGCAAGGCGGTGGCGGCGGCGGCGGTCAGCATGCTGGCGGCCAAGCGCCCGGATATCGAGATCGTCGGCAACGAGCTGCATCCGATCGGCAAGGTCAAGGATTTCACCCCCTATGCGCGCAAGATCGTGTCCTCGGGCGCCGATGCGGTGATCACCGGCAACTGGGGCTCGGACATGCTGGGGCTGGGCAAGGCGGTGCTGGAGAACGGCTTCAAGGGCCCGATCTACACCTATTACGCCGCCTCTGACGGCATCACCGCCGCTTTCGGCGAGACCGGCAAGGGCTCGCTGCGGCTGATCTCCGAAGGGCAGCTGAACCCGCCGGTGTCCGACCGTGCCGTCGAATATTCCAAGGCGTTCAAGGCCAAGTACCCCGAGGGCGACCTGAGCCAGACCCGCATCACCAATGTGATCGAGATGCTGGCCGGGGCGATCAACAAGGCCGGCACCGCCGACGATGTGGTCGCGGTGGGCAAGGCGCTGGAAGACATGACCCATGACAGCCTCTGGGGCGGTCAGGTCCATATGCGCCCGCAGGATCACCAGGCGATCCAGGACGTGCATGTGCTGGCCCATACCAACGAGGGCGTGACCTTCGACTTCGACGGTTCGGGCTATGGCATGGTTGTCGAGGATACGGTCAAGATGGCCTCGGCCGACAGCCCGACCACCTGCAAGATGGAGCGGCCGTAACCGCCGCCTCCGCGGCCCGCGCCCGCGCGTGCGGGCCGCCACTGCAGTCTCCTACAAGATAATCACAAACCTTTTTCAGCAGGGGGAAAGGGTATGGATCTTATTCTCGTCAATCTGATCGACGGGCTGGTTACCGGTTTGCTTCTTTTCATGTTGTCGGCGGGGCTCACCCTCATCTTCTCGATGATGGGCGTCCTCAATTTCGCGCATGCGAGCTTCTATATGCTCGGCGCCTATTTCGCTTATCAGATCAGCATGTTCCTGGGTTTCTGGATGGGGCTGCTGATCGCGCCGGTGATCGTCGGCGTCCTCGGGGCGCTGATCGAACGCTACGGGCTGCGGCGGGTGCACCAATACGGCCATGTGCCCGAGCTGATCTTCACCTTCGGTCTGGCGCTGCTGATCGAGGAGGTGGTGCAGTTCATCTGGGGCAAGGACCAGATGCCCTATTCGGCGCCCGAAATCCTTCAGTTCACCGCCTTCTCGATCGCCGGCAACGCGATCCCGGCCTATAAGGTGTTCATGATCTTCATCTCGGTGGCGATCTTCCTGGCGCTGCTGTTCGTGCTGACGCGCACGCGGGTCGGCATGATCAACCAGGCCGCGCTCAGCTATCCGCGCACGG
>JBFXGQ010000436.1:0-4547 GCA_050177915.1 Pseudodonghicola sp.
CATCAGCCGCTAGCGCATCCCCGGCGCCGGGCGCGCGGCGCTGCGGCGGATGCTGGCCGAGGCCGAGACCCGCGCCCGCGCCGAGACCGACAGCGGCTTTGCCGAGGCGCAGGCGCCCTATGGCGCCCCCGAGGAGGAGGCCGGCGGCCCGGCGCGCCGGCTGCGCTATGGCCGGGCGGAAAGCCCGCTGGCGCTGCTGGCCCGGCGCAAGGACCGCGACGGCCAGCCGTTTCTGGACGACAGCCTGGTGCGGGCGGGCGAACGGCTGCGCGAGGATTTCGAACTGGCGCAGGTCGGCCCGCGGGTGGCGCAGAACTGGGACCGCTTCCTGACCGGCGGCGCGCGCGGCGGGGTCGGCCAGCCTGCCGGGACGGGCCGGCCGGGCGGCGACGCGCGCGACCGGGTCGCCCGGGCGTTGGCCGATCTGGGCCCGGGGCTGAGCGATGTGGCGCTGCGCTGCTGCTGCTATCTGGAGGGGCTGGAACAGGCCGAGCGGCGGATGGGCTGGTCGGCGCGCTCGGGCAAGATCGTGCTGCGCATCGCGCTGCAGCGGCTCAAGCGGCATTACGAGCAGGGCGCCGGCGCCGACGGTCTGATCGGCTGACCGGGATCAGCCGCGGCGGCGCAGGTGGCTGGCGTCGAAGGCCACGCCGCGCGCCGCCAGCCAGGCCGAGAACCGCGCGATCTTGTCCTCCATCGCACAGCTGCCGGTCTGGCAGGCGGGATCGCGGCCATAGGCCTCGCGCAGCTCAAGCTGCTGGTCCGGGGACAGATCGGTCCAGTCGGTCAGCCGGGTCATCGCGCGCCTCCTCCGCTCCGGTCCCGTGAAACCGCCAGGGCGGGCGATCCGCAAACGAAAACGGGCCCGCGCAAGGCAGGCCCGTAACTCTGTCCGATCCGCGATCCGATCAGGCGGCGGCGCCTTTGGCGGCCTCGACCAGATAGGTCTTCAGGGTCTCGGGCGACGAGACGCCATAGGGATCCTCGGGGCAGTTGTCCATCAGCCCGGGCTCTTCGAACCAGGCCTCGATCACGCCGTTGTTGACGATGGCGGCATAGCGCCAGGACCGCAGGCCGAAGCCCAGGTTGTCCTTGCGGACCAGCATGCCCATCTTGCGGGTGAATTCGCCGGCGCCGTCGGGGATGACCTTGACGTTCTCCAGCTTCTGGTCCTGGGCCCATTTGTTCATGACGAAGCTGTCGTTGACCGACATGCAGTAGATCTCGTCGACGCCCAGATCCTTGAACTCCTCATAGCCCTTCTCGAACCCCGGCAGCTGGTAGGTCGAGCAGGTGGGGGTGAAGGCGCCGGGCAGCGAGAACAGGATCACGCGCTTGCCGGCGAAGTAATCGGCAGTGGTCTTGTCCTCCCAGCGGAACGGGTTCGGCCCGCCGACGGATTCGTCGCGCACGCGGGTGTGGAAGGTGACGTCCGGCAGTTTGACTCCGACTTTCATCTCAGGCTCCTCGTAATCTGGTCTGGTTGCGGGTTAAAATGATTCCAAACTCTCTTCAACCGCAGAATTGCTGCATCTGCAATGCGGATTTGAATTTCGTCAAATCAAGGGGCTGGCAGGCATTTTTTGTGCAGAATGCCTGCGGATTTTGCGGTCGCAGAAAGCGCGGCGCATGGCGGATATGCGTGTCTGGCGGTTTCGTCGCGGCGCCGTTATGCTAGGGGCTGACCCAACGATACCGGCGAAGGCTCAAGCCCATGCGCGATCTCAAGATCCCCGAACAGCGCCACCCCGAAAAGGCGCACCGCCCCGACAACGCCCAGCCGAAGAAGCCGGCCTGGATCCGGGTCAAGGCGCCGGGCGGCAAGGGCTATGCCGAGACCCACAAGATCATGCGCGACAACGGCCTGGTCACCGTCTGCGAGGAGGCCGGCTGCCCCAACGTCGGCGAATGCTGGAACCAGGGCCACGCCACCATGATGATCATGGGCGAGATCTGTACCCGCGGCTGCACCTTCTGCAACATCGCCACCGGTAGGCCGCAGGCGCTCGATGCCTTCGAGCCCGGTCGCGTCGCCCATGCGGTCGAGAAGCTGGGGCTGAACCATGTGGTGATCACCTCGGTCGACCGCGACGATCTGGACGACGGCGGCGCCGAGCATTTCGCCCAGACCATCCGCGCCGTGCGCCACCGCAGCCCGAACACCACGATCGAGATCCTGACGCCCGACTTCCTGAAATGCAGCTCCGAGGTGCTGGAGGTGGTGGTCGCGGCGCGGCCCGACGTGTTCAACCACAATCTGGAGACCGTGCCGGGTCTTTACCCCGAGGTGCGGCCGGGGGCGCGCTATTTCCACAGCTTGCGGCTGTTGCAGCGGGTGAAGGAGATCGACCCGTCGATCTTCACCAAGTCCGGTCTGATGGTCGGCCTGGGCGAGCAGGCGGCCGAGGTGCGGCAGGTGATGGACGACATGCGCGCGGCGGATGTCGATTTCCTGACCATCGGCCAGTATCTGCAGCCGACGCCCAAGCACCACGGGGTCGACCGTTTCGTGACGCCGGAGGAATTCGCCGCCTATGAGAAGGCCGCTTTCGGCAAGGGCTTCCTGATGGTCTCGGCCACGCCGCTGACGCGATCCTCCTATCACGCCGGCGACGATTTCGCCCGGCTGCGCGCGGCGCGCGAGGCGAAGCTGGCGCAGCAGGGGTAAGCCCCGGGTTTTCTGTAGCCCGGCCGTCAGGCCGGGCCGCGCCCGACTCTCCCCCCGGGAGGGCGCATCGTCGAAGTCTCGCGCCGAACCAATGATATAGAGAGCGAGGCTGACGTGCGCCGCCCGCATGTTTCTGCGCCCGCCCAGGGTCGGGCGCAGCCCTTGTCGACCGGGTTATTCCGCCGCCACCGGCTTCAGCGCCTTGACATAGGCGGCCACCGCGGCGCGATCCTCGGCCGGCAGCTGCGCGAAATTCCCCACCACCGCCGCCATATGGCCACCGGCGCTGTCGTAATCGGGGGTGAATCCGGTCTCCAGGTAATAGGCGATCTCGCTGGCGTCCCAGGTCAGCTGGCCCGGCGTCAGCCCGGGAATGCGGCCGGGGCCGGAGGGGTTGGGCGCGCCGGCCAGCCAGCGGCCGGTGTCGAGCTGGCCCAGAAGCCCGCGCGGCGTATGGCATTCGCCGCAATGCGCCTGCGCCTCGACCAGATAGCGGCCACGCTCAACCATCGGATCAAGATCGCCTTGCATTGCCCAGTTATCGTTCAAGAAAAGAAGTTTCCACACCCCGACGCCGCGGCGGATCGAGAAGGGAAATCCGACCTCATGCGGCTGGCTGGGCACCTGGCTGGGCGGCAGTCCCTGCCAGAAGGCCCAGAGATCGGCGATGTCCTGATCGGTCATCTTGGCGTAGGCGGTATAGGGAAACGCCGGATAGAGATGGCGCCCCTCGGGCGAGACGCCGCGCTTGAGCGCCGAGGCGAAGTCCAGCAGGCTCCAGCCGCCGATGCCGTGCAGCGGATCGGGCGAGATATTGGGGGCGACGAAGGTGCCGAACTCCGACACGAAGCGCTGGCCGCCGGACAGCCGCCGCGTGTCGGCGCTCTCCGGCGCCGCATGGCAGGAGGCGCAGCCGGCGGCGAGGAAGACCTGTTCGCCATGCGCCGCATCGCCCTGCACCCCGGCCAGCGCGCTGTCGGGCAGCGGCGTGGCGCGGGTCAGCACCCAGCCCGCCGCCCCGGCCAGCAGGGCGACGGCGATCAGTCCGCGAAGGGGTCGCATGGGCCGCCGGTCACTCCGGCGCGCGATAGGCATCGTGGCAGGCCTTGCAGGCGCCGCCCAGCTTGCCCATCGCCGGCCCCAGCGCCTCTTGCCCGCTGGCGGCTGCGGTCTGCATCTCGGCCGCGGCGACGCCGAGCGCATCCCATTTCGTCAGGAAATCGGGGTGGTTGTCCCAGATCGCCGGCAGCGCCCGGGTGCCGTCGGTGCTCATGTTGTCCGATCCCTCGGGCCAGAGCGGCGTCGGGTCGATATGCGACACTGCCACCAGGCTGTCGGCGGCGCGCTGTGCGGCGGCGGCGTCATAGGGCATCTTGCCCTGGGCCATGCCGCCCAGGATGCCAAGGTTCAGCGCCAGAATGCGGAACTGGCCCTGGCGGGCCTTGAGCTGGGCGGAGTAATCCTGCGCCACGGCGACGGTGCCGATCAGCGCGGCGGCGGTGGCTAGAACGAAGATCTGTTTCTTCATGGCGACCTCAAAATTCTCTCTAAAGTTGACCTTGGGCCAGTGTTAGCGCGCCGCCGGCCCTTGGCAAAGCCTTCCGGCCGACCTCACGCGGCTGTGATGCCGGCGCGGGCGACGTTCAGCGCAGCAGGGGCACGCCGCCGCGGCCGCCGCCGGCCGGTGTCAGCGCCTCGGGCCAGCCGAACCATTGTTCGAAAGCATAGAGCGCGAGGCAGAAGATCACCACGCAAACCACCAGAATCACACGATCTTTCGACGGCGGGTGCTGCGCCCACCGCTTCATCCGCAGCAACCAGAAGAAGTTCACCCGGTAAACCGCACCTTGCCGATAAAGGGCAGGTTGCGGTTCCTTTG
>JBFXGQ010000437.1:0-4538 GCA_050177915.1 Pseudodonghicola sp.
GCCGACGATGGCGCTCTGCACCAGGGTGCGGGCGGCCTCGCGGCGCAGATCGGCCTCGAAGTCGGCTTCGTTCAGCCCGGCCTGCTCCAGCTGAAAGCGATAGGTCTCGCGGTCGAACTTGCCGTCGGGGCCCTGAAACGCCCGGATGGCGACGATTTCCTTCTGCAGGTTGGCGTCGCCGATGGCGAGGCCGAGCTGATCGACCTCATTGTCCAGCGACGCCAGCGCGATCAGCTGGCCCAGCACCTGCTGATCCAGCCCCAGCGCCTGCACCTGGCTCATCGGCAGCGCCTGGCCGCTCTGCGCCTCGACGGCGCGAATCTCGCGTTGCAGCTCGCGCCGGTAGGCATCGACGCTGACGGTCTGATCGCCCACCGTGGCGACGGTGCGCACCGTGCCGGTGAGATTGGTGGCGCCGAAGCCCGCAAGCCCCGCCACCAGCAGACCCAGGAGGATCCAGACAAAGGTTTTCGATAGCTCTTTGACCCGTGCGGCCATGATGCCCCCTCTACTGGCAGTGCCTTTTGCTCCGGCGCCCTGCATACGACGCGCGCCGGGGGGGAGCAAGGTCAGAAGGGCAGGCTAGTCCGGCAGCGCCGCCAGCCGGCCGACCACCTCGGCGATGCCGGCGCGGTCGGTATTGGCGAAGGCGATGCGCAGATGCCGCCGGCCCGAGGCATCGTCTGCGGGCACGAACATGCTGGCCGGCAGCAGCAGGATGCCGGCGTCATGCACCAGCCGCTTGGCCAGCGCCTCGGATTCGATGTCGAAGGGATGTTCGACATAGGCGAAATAGGCGCCCAGCCCCTTGAGCCGCCAGCCCCGGTTGGCCAGCCGCCCGAACCCCTCGGCCAGCGCGGCGCGGCGGTCGAGGATCTCCAGCCGTTCGCTGGCCACCCAGTCGCCCAGCGTGCGCAGCCCGGTCAGCGCCGCGAACTGGCCGATCTGGCTGGGGCAGATGGTGACGGTGTCGAGGAATTTCTCGACCCGCAGCATCAGCTCGGGCGCGCCCACCAGCGCGCCGACCCGGTGGCCGGTCAGCCGATAGGCCTTGGAGAAGGAATAGAGATGCACAAAGCTGCGGTCCCAGTCGGGATCGCAGAACAGCGCATGCGGCGCGCCGCTGCGGCTGTCGAAATCGCGATAGGTCTCGTCGACGATCAGCGTCAGCCCGCGGGCCTGCGCCAGATCGTGGAAGGCGCGCAGCAGGCCGCCGGGATATTCGGCGCCGCTGGGGTTGTTCGGCGTCACCAGCACGATGGCGCGGGTGCGCGGGGTGATCAGCGCCGCCGCGCGCTCGGGGTCGGGCAGCAGGTCGGGCCCGGTGGGCAGCGGCACGGTGCGCACGCCGGCCATGTCCAGCCACATCTTGTGATTGAAATACCAGGGCGTCGGCAGGATCACCTCGTCGCCCTCGGTGGTCAGCGCGGCGATGGTGGCGGCGAAGGCCTCGTTGCAGCCCGAGGTGATCGCCACCTGGCCGGTGGCGACGCTGCCGTCGTAATGGCGCGAGATCTGCGCCGCCAGCTCGGCCCGCAGCTCCTCCATCCCCAGCACCGGACCGTAGAGATGCGCCTGCGGCACGCTCAGCAGATAGTCCGCCATCGCCTGGCGCAGCGGCGCGGGCGGCGGGTTGACCGGCGCGGCCTGGCTCAGGTTGATCAGCGGGCGTTCGGGCGGAAATGTGACACCGTCAAGCCAGCGGCGCGAGGCGACGATGGGGGCGGGGAAGGTGGCATCGGTGCGCGATCGGAACATGCGGGCGGTTCTCCTGTCGGGGCCGTTGGGCCCCGGGCCCGCCCGCGCCCCCTGGTCTTCGGTTCAGATGCTGGGCACCCCGGCGGGACCGCCGGGGCAGGGATCAGTCCATGCCCCGGTAGGGCTTCACATATTGCAGCGCCATGTCCCAGGGGAAGAAGATCCAGGTGTCCTGGCTGACCTCGGTGACATAGGTGTCGACCTGGGCGCGGCCCTGCGGCTTGGCGTAGACGGTGGCGACATGCGCCCTGGGCATATGCTTGCGCACCACTTCCAGCGTGCGGCCGGTGTCGACCAGATCGTCCACCACCAGCACCCCGGCACCATCGCCGATCAGGCTCATGTCGGGGGATTTGATCACCACCGGCTCGCTCTGGGTCTGATGGTCGTAGGACTTCACGCTGATGGTGTCGACGATGCGGATGTCGAGCTCGCGCGCGACGATCATCGCCGGCGCCATGCCGCCGCGGGTGATGGCGACGACGGCGCGCCAGCCGGTCTCGGCGGGGGCATCGCCCTGCAGGCGCCAGGCCAGCGCCCGCGCGTCGCGGTGCAACTGGTCCCAGCTGACGTGAAAGCCTTTTTCGTGCGGCAGACGGTCGGTCATCTTGGCGGCTCTCCTGGGTCTCAGGCCT
Source organism: Pseudodonghicola sp. (assembly GCA_050177915.1). GTDB lineage: Bacteria > Pseudomonadota > Alphaproteobacteria > Rhodobacterales > Rhodobacteraceae > Pseudodonghicola. The sequence continues at coordinate 2,394 of JBFXGQ010000437.1, forward strand.
TGGACATGTCCGGGGCGTCCACCGCCTTCATGCCGACGGCATGATAGCCGGCGTCGACATGCAGCACCTCGCCGGTGACGCCGGCGCCGAGGTCGGACAGCAGATAGAGCGCCGAATTGCCCACGTCGTCGATGGTCACGTTGCGGCGCAGCGGCGAGTTGTATTCGTTCCACTTCATGATGTAGCGGAAATCGCCGATGCCGGAGGCGGCCAGCGTCTTGATCGGCCCGGCCGAGATCGCGTTGACGCGGATGCCGTCTTTGCCCAGATCCTCGGCCAGATAGCGCACGCTGGCCTCGAGCGCCGCCTTGGCGACACCCATCATATTATAGTGCGGCATCACCTTCTCGGCGCCGTAATAGGTCAGCGTCAGGGCGCTGCCGCCCGGGCCCATCATCTTTTCGGCGCGCTGCATCACGGCGGTGAAGGAATAGACCGACACATCCATGCTCAGCTGGAAATTGCCCCGCGTGGTGTCGACATAGCGCCCGCGCAGTTCGTTCTTGTCCGAGAAGGCGATGGCGTGAACCAGGAAATCCAGCTGACCCCAGCGCGATTTCAGCTCACCGAACAGGGCGTCGACCGAGGCCTCGTCGCTGACGTCGCAGGGCAGCACGATGTCGCTGCCCAGCTGGCCGGCCAGCGGCTCGACGCGCTTCTTCAGGGCGTCGCCCTGATAGGAGAACGCCAGTTCGGCCCCCGCACCGGAGAGCGCCTTGGCGATGCCCCAGGCGATGGATTTGTCATTGGCCAGGCCCATGATCAGGCCGCGTTTTCCGGCCAATAGCGTTTGCGACATGAAGATCCTCCGCCTGTCTAACGGTCTGGAACCGACCTTTAGGCGATTGCCATGGGCGCTTCAAGCCTGAGCGACATGCTCGGGCTTGCCCGAGGCGCGCGCGCGCTCTAGGGTTCCATCACAACCATGATGGGGATACCATGGGCGACAGAACCGGAATTTTTGCCGGCGATGATCCTTTTGTCATCGCACGGAGATGGCTTGCCGAAGCCGAGGCAAGCGAGCTGAACGATCCGAATGCGATCGCGCTTTCCACCGTGGACGCAGCGGGCATGCCGAATGTGCGCATGGTGCTGCTGAAGGAGATCGAGCCGGCGGCGTTCGTCTTCTATACCAATTACACCAGCGCCAAGGCGCAGGAACTGGATCGGGCGGGGATGGCGGCCTTTGTGCTGCACTGGAAGTCCCTGCGGCGGCAGATCCGCGTGCGCGGTCTTATCAGCCGCGAGGAGGGGCCGCAGGCGGATGCCTATTACGCCTCGCGCTCGCTGAAGAGCCGGCTGGGCGCCTGGGCGTCGCATCAGTCGCAGCCGCTGGCCAGCCGCGCCACCCTGATGGCCGAGGTCGCCAAGGTCACCGCCCGGCTGGGCGCCAACCCGCCGCGGCCGCCGTTCTGGGGCGGCTACCGGCTGACGCCGGTGCAGATCGAGTTCTGGGCCGATGGCGCCTTCCGGCTGCACGACCGCTTCGTTTGGCGCCGTCAAGACGCTGATTCAGCATGGGAAATCGAGCGTCTGAGCCCGTGACGTTCGCGTCACGTGAAATGCAAGGCATTGAAATTTGGTGCGGAATTTTGCCCAATTTGATGTTTTACGCTTGAAATGCTTGCCGGGTTTATAGCACACAAGCGGGCAAATCCCGAAACACACGCGGACACGCAAAGAACGTGGAAAAAGAAGAAGTGGCGGAAGATCTGAGCAGCATGTACCAAGTTGCCGGTCAGGTGAAATGGTTCGATCCGGCCAAGGGCTATGGATTCGTCATTTCAGACCAGGGCGGCCCTGATATCCTGCTGCATGTGAATGTACTGCGAAATTTCGGTCAAAGCTCGGTCGCGGACGGCTCGCGGATCGATGTGCTGACGCATCGCACCGAACGCGGCGTGCAGGCGGTCGAGGTGATCTCGATCACGCCGCCGATGCGCGCCGAGGGGCCGGTGCTGTCCGATTTCAGCCATCTCGACCCCGAAGAGATCCGCAAGCAGCCGCTGCAACCCGCGCGGGTGAAATGGTTCGACAAGGCGAAGGGCTTCGGCTTTGCCAATGTGTTCGGCTGCGACGAGGACATCTTTCTGCATATCGAGGTGCTGCGGCAGTCCGGTCTGGCCGATCTGCAGCCGGGCGAGG
>JBFXGQ010000438.1:0-4532 GCA_050177915.1 Pseudodonghicola sp.
CAACGCAACAGGCACCATTCCCCAGATGCCCCGGGCCGGCGCGCGGCCGACCCCCGGACCGGCGCCGGTCAGATGCGCCGCCCCGGCCAGCCGCCCTTCGACGATCACGCGCATCCCGCGGCCGAAGCCGCCGACGGCATCGGCGCGGTCACGCAAGCCGAAGACTGCCGGGTCGAGCGGCGCCCCCTCAGCCCGCCTTATCCTCCTCCATCAGCGCCCGGATCTCGGCGGCGCTGAGGGTTTCCTTCTCCAGCAGCAGCTGAGCGGCGCGTTCCAGCAGGTCGTGCCGGGCCTCGATCAGCGCGACGGTACGGTCGAAGCTCTCGCCGGCGATGCGGCGCACCTCGCTGTCGATCGCCGCCGCGGTCTCGTCGGAATAGTCACGCTCGGTCGGGCCGTAATAGGGCTGGTCGCTGCCCATGAAGGACCGGCGGTCGCGGTCCAGCGCGACATGGCCCAGCTTCTCGGTCATGCCGTAGCGGGTGACGATGGCGCGGGCGATATCGGTGACCTTGACCAGATCGTCGGCCGCCCCGGTGGAGAGATGCTTGTAGAACACCCATTCCGCCGCGCGCCCGCCCAGCAGCACGCACATCTTGTTCTCCAGCTCCTCCAGCGTCATCAGGAAGCGGTCCTCGGTCGGGCGCTGGATGGTATAGCCGAGCGCGCCGATGCCGCGCGGGATGATCGACACCTTGTGCACCGGATCGACGCCGGGCAACGACATCGCCACCAGCGCATGGCCCATCTCGTGATGCGCGACGATCTCGCGCTCCTTGGGGTTGAGCAGGCGATTGCGTTTCTCAAGGCCTGCGATGATGCGTTCGATGGCGTTGTTGAAATCCTCCATCGTCACCGCATCGCCGTTGCGCCGGGTGGCCAGCAGCGCCGCCTCGTTCACCAGATTGGCCAGATCGGCGCCGGTGAACCCCGGGGTCAGCGCGGCGATCTGTTCTGCATTCACGTCGGCGGCAAGCTTGGCCTTCTTCAGGTGCACGTTCAGGATCTGCACCCTTCCGATGCGGTCGGGGCGGTCGACCAGCACCTGACGGTCGAAGCGGCCGGCGCGCAGCAGCGCCGGATCCAGGATCTCGGGCCGGTTGGTCGCCGCCAGCAGCACCACCCCGGTCGAGGGGTCGAAGCCGTCGAGTTCGGTCAGCAGCTGGTTCAGCGTCTGCTCCTTCTCGTCATGGCCGCCGGCCATCGGGCCGATGCCGCGGGCCCGCCCCAGCGCGTCGAGCTCGTCGATGAAGATGATCGCCGGCGCCTTGGCGCGGGCCTGTTCGAACAGATCGCGGACCCGGGCGGCACCGACGCCCACGAACATCTCGACGAATTCCGACCCGGAGATCGAGAAGAACGGCACCCCGGCCTCGCCCGCCACCGCCCGGGCCAGCAGCGTCTTGCCGGTGCCCGGCGGGCCCACCAGCAGCACGCCCTTGGGCATCCGACCGCCCAGCCGGCTGTGCTCGGCCGGGTTCTTGAGGAAATCGACGATCTCCTCCAGCTCGGCCTTGGCCTCGTCGACGCCGGCCACATCCTCGAAGGTGACGCCGGTATCGGCCTCGACATAGACCTTGGCCTTGGACTTGCCGATCTGCATCAGTCCGCCGCCCATGGCGCCGCCGCCCATGCGCTTGAGCGCGAACATCCAGATCCCGACGAACAGCACCACCGGCAGCACCCAGGACAGCAGGTCGCGCAAGAAGGTGCTTTCGACCTGACCGGTGACCACGACGTCGTATTTCTGCAGATCCTTGGCCAGCTGCGGATCGACCCGGGTGGTCACGAACATCGGACGGTTGTCCACCGGGTCCTTGAACTTGCCCTGGATGAAGCGGTCCGACACCGCCACTTCGGTGATCTTGCCGTCCTTCAGATAGGTCTCGAACTGGCTGTAGGGGATATTGGCGACCTGCGTCGCGGTGATGAAGAAATACTGGAAAACCATCAGCCCGAAAAAGGCCGCAACCCAGTACCAGATATGAAATTTCGTCTTTTCGTTCATGGTCGGAAATCCTCTGTTCGGGGCGATCCTACGCGCATCGCCGCCCGCTTTCCACCGGGGAAAGCCCGCGCTGTCGCGCCCGGATCTGCAGAGGGACATGTCGAAAAAAGCGGGGCGCGGCGCAGGTCCAATAGCCTGACCGCCGGCCCCCAGTGCGGGTATGCCGCAGGCTCAGCCCCGGGGCGGGACCAGCGCCTTATCCATCATCATGTGAACGCCCTTGTTGCCGTTGACCGTCTGGGTGATCCGCAGATCGCCGGCCAGCGAACACAGCATATAGGCGTCCTCACGGCTGAGACCGCAGCGCGCCGCGATCCAGCCGATCATGTCGCGCAGCGCCATCTCGGCGCAGCGGTCGAGGTCTTCGTGCATCCCCATGGCGATCAGATGCGTCGGCGTCTCGGCGCGGGGATAGCTCAGCTCCAGATCCCGCCGCACGGTCAGGCGGAAGGTTCCTTGCAACGCGGTCTCGATGGCGGTGACGCAGACCTCGCCATCGCCCTGCACCCCATGGCCGTCGCCGCAGGAAAAGAGCGCCCCCTCGGCCTGCACCGGCAGATAGAGGGTGGTGCCCGCCACCAGTTCCTTGTTGTCGAGATTGCCGCCATGGACCCGCGGCTGGATGGTGGAGATCCGGCCCCAGTTCGGCGCCGGCGCCAGCCCCATCACCCCGAAGAAAGGCTTGAGCGGCAGCTTCAGGCCCCAGGAGAGGTGTCCTACCATCGCGTCGAGGTCGAGCGGAATGATCTCGGTCCGCGCGGTCTGGAAATCCTCGGGCAGCGTCCCGGCCAGCGGCCGGATGATGTTCCAGCCCCAGTCCTGCCGCAGCTTGATGTCGAGGATCTGCACCTCAAGCACATCGCCGGGCCTGGCCCCTTTCACCGCCACCGGGCCGGTCAGGATATGGCCCGGCTCCTGGCGCGGCGAGCGCGCGTGGATCTCCAGCAGCTCGGGCGGCACATGCATGCCAGAGCCCGCGGGCGGCAGGTGGTCCGGCCCGCCCGAGACGGTGTCGATCACCACCACCTCACCGCTCTCGATCTCAAGCACCGGCGCCAGTGCGGCGTCGAAATAGCCCCAGGCGCAGGTTTCCGGGCTGGCTTTCACATTATGGGTCATGTCGATTTCGATACGCTCCGCTCTCGGGGGACAGGCCCCGGTTTCAGGTTACATGTCCCTCAGGACCAGATGGCCCGGGGCCACCTCGTCATAGAGCGACGGTCCCGGCGCATGCCCCAGCGGGAACACCGGCGACGGGATCGGGCTGAACTTCATGTCCTCGCGGATCGTCCGCCGCGCCGGGTCGGCGACCGGCACCGCGCGCATCAGCGATTTGGTATAGTCGTGCTGCGGCGTCTCGAAGACCTGCTGGCGGCTGCCGATCTCGACGATGCGGCCCAGATACATCACACCGACGCGGTGCGAGACGCGCTCGACCACCGCCATGTCGTGGCTGATGAAGAGGAAGGAGAGGCCAAGCTCGGCCTGCAGCTCCATCATCAGGTTCAGCACCTGCGCCTGCACCGAGACATCCAAGGCGCTGACCGCCTCATCGGCGATGATCACCTTGGGGTTCACCGCCAGGGCGCGGGCGATGGCGACGCGCTGGCGCTGCCCCCCCGACAGCTCATGCGGGAAGCGGGTCATGAAGCTGCGCGGCAATTCCACCCGGTCGAACAGGTTGACGACCCGGTCGGCCAGCTCGGACCCCGAGGCCAAACCGTAATTCATCAACGGCTCGGCCACCTGATCCCTGAGCCGCATATAGGGATTGAGCGAGGCGAAGGGATCCTGGAACACCATCTGCATGTCGCGCCAGGCGCGGCGCAGATCGCGGTCGTTCAGTGCCAGCATGTCCTTCTTGTCCAGCAGCACCTGCCCCGAGGTCGGCTGGGTCAGCCGCAGGATCGACCGGCCGCAGCTGGATTTGCCGCACCCGGATTCACCCACCAGCGCCAGCGTCTCGCCCTTGTTGAGGGTGAAGCTCACATCCTCGACCGCGTGAACATTGGCGACGGTGCGGCGGAACAGCCCGCCCTTGACCGGATAGCGGGTGGTGAGGTTGCGCACCTCCAGCAGCGGTTCCGGTTTGGCGGCCGGCGGGCGCGCCGCCACCGGCGCGGGCTGGCCGACCAGCCGCATCGGTTCCGGCGCGGGCTTGCCCCGCATCTCGCCCAGCCGCGGCACGGCGGCCAGCAGCGCGCGGGTATACTCCTCCTTCGGGGCCTCGAAGATCTGCTGAACCGGGCCTTCCTCGACCAGATTGCCGCGGAACATCACCACCACCCGGTCGGCCATCTGCGCCACCACCGCCATATCGTGGGTGATGAACAGCACCGCCATGCCGGTCTCGCGCTTCAGCCGGTCGATCAGCGACAGGATCTCGGCCTGGATGGTCACGTCGAGCGCGGTGGTGGGCTCATCGGCGATCAGCAGACGCGGCTTGCAGGCCATCGCCATGGCGATCACCACCCGCTGACGCATGCCGCCCGACAGCTCGTGCGGGTATTGCTTCAGCCGCCGC
>JBFXGQ010000439.1:0-4513 GCA_050177915.1 Pseudodonghicola sp.
CTTTCTCCCAGGCCTCGTGGTTGGGAATGATCTCTCTTTCGACGAAGCGGCGAACCTGTCCGCGAAAGGCTTCGTGATCCTCGTTGAATATGCTGCGCTTGAACATGCGCGGTCCTCCTCCCGGTTTCTTGTCGATGCCGGCGGCTCCTCATCCGCCGACATCTGGTGCTGCAACTTATAATTAGCTTGCAAACAGTAATCAAGCTAATTAGATTGCGGGACATTGGAGAGAGAGGAGGAGCGCAGATGCTTCAGGGAAAATCCGTTGTGGTGACCGGCGCCGGTCGGGGAATCGGCCGGGACATCGCCTTGCAGATGGCGGCGCAGGGGGCGCAGGTCGTGGTCAACGATCTGGGCGGCTCCGGCGCCGGCGAGGGCAGCGACCAGACCCCCGCCCAGCAGGTGGTGGACCAGATCCGCGCCGCCGGCGGCGCAGCGGTGGCCAACTTCGGCAATGTCGCCAGGCCCGCCGACGCCACCGCGATGATCGAACAGGCGATGGATGAATTCGGCAGCATCGACGTGGTGGTGAACAACGCCGGCATTCTGCGCGACGTGATCTTTCACAAGATGACGCAGGAGGACTGGGACGCCGTGCTGGAGGTGCATCTGCAGGGTGCGTTCAACATGAGCCGGGCGGTGGCGCAGCAGTTCAAGATGCAGGCCTCGGGCGCCTTCATCAACTTCACCTCGACCGCCGGGCTGATCGGCAATTTCGGCCAGGCGAATTACGCCGCGGCCAAGATGGGGATCGTCGGCCTGTCGCGCTCCATCGCGCTGGACATGGCGCGGTTCAACGTGCGGTCCAATTGCATCGCGCCCTTCGCCTGGTCGCGGCTGATCGGCACCATCCCGACCCGGAACGAGGCGGAAAAGGCGCGGGTGGAGCGGTTCAAGACGATGACCCCGGCCAAGATCGCGCCGCTCTGCGTCGCGCTGGCGGACCCGGCCTGCGCGGTCACCGGCCAGATCTTCGCGGTGCGCAACAACGAGATCTTCCTGATGAGCCAGCCGCGCCCGCTGCGGTCGATCCACCGCTCGGACGGCTGGTCGGCCGAGAGCGTGCGCGATCACGCCCTGCCGGCGCTGCAGGCCAGCTTCGTGCCGCTGGAACGCTCCGGCGACGTGTTCAGCTGGGACCCGGTCTGATCCGGCCCGGCACCGGTCGCCGCTGCTGCGGGGCGTCCTTGCCTCGCAGGAGGGCGAGCGTGTAAAGGGGGCCGATCCGACCGAGACGGGGGCCCATGGGGAACGGAAGATGAGCAAGACGAACGACACACGCCCTGACGAGACCACGATCCCGATCTTTCAGGACATTGCGCGGTTCCGCTCGCTGATCTTCGACAGTCTGCTCAAGCCGCACGACATGACCATGTCGCAGGGCTGGGTGCTGGTGCATCTGCTGCGCGAGAACGGGCTGAACCAGGCCGAACTGGCCAGCCGCCTTGAGATCGCGCCGGTCACCACCAGCAAGCTGATCGACCGGCTGGAGGCGCGCGGCTATGTCGAACGCCGGCCGGACCCCGAGGATCGCCGCTCGAACCGCGTCTATGCGACGCCGGCCGCCAAATCCATGGTGAAGATCATGAATCAGACGATCCGTGATCTCGACGCCATCGCCTATGACGGCGTGAGCGAGGAGCAACGCCGCGCCGCGATGGAGGTTCTCAAGGTCGTGCGGAAGAATCTCAGGGCCGCCGCCGCGCGGCGCTGAGCCTTCCGGACCGCGAGGCCGCCCGCGCGCGCCGGCCATCGGAAAGGACAATCGCATGACGGATGGGCGGATGACGGATGGGGCAACGGCCGCGCCGCTGGCGGGGCTGCGCATCGTCGAATTCGCGGGCATCGGGCCGGGGCCCTTTGCCGGCATGATGCTGGCCGACATGGGGGCGGAGATTGTCCGCATCGACCGCCCCGGGCCGGCCAAGGGCGATCCGGCGCTGGATTTCATGGCGCGCGGGCGCCGGTCGCTGGCGCTGGATCTGAAGCGGCCCGAGGCGGTGGCGCTGGCGCTGCGGCTGGTCGAAGGCGCCGACGGGTTGATCGAGGGGTTCCGGCCGGGCGTGATGGAGCGGCTGGGGCTGGGACCCGAGGTCTGCCACGCCTGCAACCCCCGGCTGGTCTACGGCCGGATGACCGGCTGGGGCCAGCACGGGCCGGTGGCGCAGGCGGCCGGGCACGATCTGAACTATATCGCGCTCTCCGGCGCGCTGTGGTCGATCGGCGAAGCCGGCCGGCCGCCCGCCATCCCGCTGAACCTGCTGGGCGATTTCGGCGGCGGCGGCATGTTCCTGGCCTTCGGCATGGTGACCGGGCTGCTCAAGGCGGCGCGGAGCGGGCGGGGGGATGTGGTCGACGCCGCGATCTGCGACGGCACCGCCGCGCTGATGGCGATGATCTACAGCCGCCGCGCCATGGGGCTCTGGGCCGACCGGCGGCAGGCCAATCTGCTGGATGGCGGCGTGCCCTGGTACGGCGTCTACCAATGCGCCGACGGCGAATGGATCACCATCGGCGCCATCGAGACGCAGTTCTGGGCCTGTCTGCTGGAGCTTTTGGGGCTGGACCCGGCCGAGATCGGTGACCGCGCCCGGCCCGAGGACTGGCCGGCGATGCGGGCGCGGCTGACCGCGCTGTTCCTGAGCCGGCCGCGGGCGCATTGGTGTGCGCTGCTGGAGGGGACGGATGCCTGTTTCGCCCCGGTGCTGAGCCCGGCGGAGGCCCCGGCGCATCCGCATAATGCCGCGCGCGGCATCTTCGCGCCCGCGGGCCCGGCCCAGCCGATTCCGGCGCCGCGCTTCGCCACCGCGCAGACGCCGCTGCCGCCGGCGCCGCCGCAGTATCCCGGCGCTGACAGCCGCGCCATCCTGCGCGACGCCGGGCTGGCCGAGGCGGAGATCGCGGCGCTGTTCGACAGCGGCGCGGTGCACTGAGACCGGGATCAGGACCGGCATCAAGATCCGGAGGCCGATCCGTTCATCGACAAATACATTGCGAGATTATGATTAGCTAGCTATCATTTAATCACGCCGAACGAACGGGCTGAGATTCGGGTTCGGCGCATCAGGGAGGAGGACCCATGACCATCATCAAGACCGCGGCCCTTGCGGCTGCGACCGCTATTCTCATGTCCGGCGGCGCGCGGGCCGAGACCACGCTGATCCATGGCGAGCCGGGGCCGAACCGCGGCGTGCGCTATGACGCGGTGGAACAATTCGTCCAGCAGGTGCAGGACAGCACCGGCGGCACCCTCAAGATCGAAAGCCATTGGGGCGGCGCGCTCTACAAGGCGACGGCGGCCTTGCCCTCGGTCGAGAACGGGGTGGCCGATCTGGGCACCATCATCGCCGCCTATTTCCCCACCGAGATGCCCGAGCTCTATCTCTTCGACCTGCCGCTGGGCAATGCCGACGTCTGGGTCGGGATGCAGGCTGCGCATGAGCTGTTCAGCACCGACGCGCAGGTCAAGGCGCAGCTGGACGACAAGGGGCTGGTCTATATCGCGGTGTTCTCGACCTCGGCGGTGCAGCTCGGCTGCAAGGGAGCCGCGGTGCGCAGCGTCGAGGACATCAAGGGCAAGAAGATCCGCTGGGCCGGCGCCTATGGCAACGTGTTCCAGACGCTGGGCGGCAATATGGTCAACATGTCGGCCTATGACGCCTTTCAGGGGCTGGAAACCGGGCTGCTGGACTGTTCGCCGACCTATCCCTATTTCGCCGAGGCCGCCAAGCAGACCGAGCTGCTCGACAGCCTGACGCTGCTGGACTGGGGCCAGATCATGGGCTTCGGCCTGTTCATGAACAAGGCGGTGTTCGACGGTCTGACCGCGCAGGAGCAGCAGGCGCTGCGCGACGCGGGCACGGCGACCATCGACTTCTACGCCCAGCGGGTGAATGCCGCCAACGACGCCGCCATCGACAAGATGCGCAGCGGCCAGACCCCGCGCAAGATCGAGGTCATCGCCTTCTCGGACGCCGAGCGCGCCAAGCTCGACGCGGCCGCCAAGTCGCTGATCGACGACTGGAAGGCGACCGCGCGGGCCAACGGCATGGACGCCGATGCCTATTTCGACAAGTTCCAGGCGCTGACCGCGAAGTGGAAACAGATCCGCGACACCCAGGGCTATCCCTGGACGCGCGGCTGAGCCGGGCCCCGGGGCGGCGCGCCGCCGCCCCGGACCGGGCCGGAAAGGCATCGGATCATGTTCCGCAAGTTCGAAACCGTACTCAACACCGTCTCGGCGCTGGCGGTCGCCGCGCTCTGCCTGCTGATCGCGGCGAATGTGCTGTCGCGCAGCCTGCTGGGCGTCGGCGTGCCGGATTCCGTCATCCTGGTGCGCGAGCTGATGGTGGCGGCGATCCTGTGCCCGCTGGCCGCCGCCACCGGGCAGCGGGCGCATGTGGCGATCGACTTCATCGCCGTGCATTTCCCGCCCGGCCTGCGGCGCTGGATCGGCGTGCTGGCGGCGCTGGTCGGGCTGATGGTGGCGCTGCCGCTGCTCTATGCCGGCTGG
>JBFXGQ010000440.1:0-4508 GCA_050177915.1 Pseudodonghicola sp.
GTCGATCGACAGATAAATCGAGTGCCGCTTCTTGCCCTTGAGCATCACGTCAGCCGGCGAGGCGTCGAGCTGCCAGAGCGCATTCAGACCATGCGCCTGGGTGCTGTTGCTGCCGCTGAGCTTGACCTTGGAGCGGTAGCCGTCCGGATCGCGCAGCTTCATCAAGACGTTGCGGTTCTCCACCTCGATCCGCGCCCTGGCGCGCTGGACCGTGCGGGTGCTGATGCCGCGCAATTCGCCTTCAAAGCGGGTTTGAAGGTAGTCTGACAGATGGTCAGCACTCAGAAATTCGTTCTTCGCCAGGGCCGCTATGGCGGCGACCTTGGCCCGCCCTTCGGCCGCCGTGTCGATGATCGCCGGGCGGCCGCGCCGGTCGACCCCAAGCGCATCCGGGCCATGGTCGCGGTGAATCGCTCGCCAGTTGATCAGCGTCTTCCGCGAAACCTGTGATACCTGACCCTTCACCCACCCGGGGGCGTCGATCTCCCCGGCATTCCAACCGGCCGGGAACAGGACCAAGGCATCTCGAACCGTCAGCCCCTTGCCCCGGCGAAACGCCTCGAACATCGCCAGCACATGCAGCCGCGCGTCGCGCCGCTCGCGCTCGGCGCCAGAAAGGGGGTCATCTTCCCGGATCTCCAGGACGACATCGGCCTCGATCTCGATCGCGCCTTCCCGGGCGACCAGCGCGGCACGGGCCTCCTCGGGCAGCAGCTCGATCGAGTATTCGAGCCCGCCGCCCTTGCCGCCCCGCTTGCGCACCAGGTGCCCGCGCTGCGCCCAGCCCTCGGCCTGCGCGCGCTTGGCCAGTCCGCGAGCGGAGGCCGGCAACCCGGGAAGGTCGAGGGAAGCGATTTCGGCGAGGGTCATCCAGCGTCTCATGTCAGGGTGCGGAACCTTTGGTGGGAAGGAATGGGCGTGCGGGGTATCTGGATCGGTGGTACCCGTCTCTCCGGGCTGTCACGGCCGTGCATCCGATGCCGCCGTCGCTGCGTTCCCCAGGCCGCATTCCAGCGAGGGCCTGCGCTGTGGGATTCGGTGGCTAGCTGGACTTGTCCGCCTCGGGGCGGCAGTCAGTGATTTCATCGACGGCGAGATTGCGGAACTGGCCGTTCTCAAACTCTGCAGTCTGGCTGACCAACAACAAGCCATCCCAGAGGCTCCGGTAAATCGTCACGTCGGTCAGATCGGTCGCGTTCATCCCGTGGCCGACCACGGTGTAAAGGCCGCCACTTTCGACGTGCTGCCAGATTTCGCTTTGGTCGTGTCCGCTCATGATCTGCTCACCCCCGCCCGGCATAGGCGACGTCGATGATGTCGCGGACGTCATCGAGCTGGCCCTCGACCAGCATGGTGCCCAGCACCTCGACCAGGATGACGGCCTGATCGTTATAGGCCTTGGTGGCCGCGAACAGCCCGCCGCCCGCCGCGCCCTGCATGATCTGGAGCTGGAGATAGGCCTCCCGCGCGGACGTCATGGCCATGTCCCAGCGCTCGGCCGGCGACATGCGGACGATCTTGGCTTCGGTTTCGCTCATTGAATGGCACTCCCCAGAAAAAGCAGGATGAAAAGGGTGATGAAGAGGCTGGCCGCACCGATGAAGTCGCAGACGAACCGTCCCAGCTTGCGGCCAAAGGGCTCCGGCGACGGCGTTCCGCGACCGCCGCCGGAGCAGGTGTCCGACGCGGCGCCTTCGTCGTCGCGGGCGCTTTCTGCATCGGCCAGGTATTCGGGATCCTCCGCCCACATGTCGATCAGCATCACGACCGGGGCACAGAGCCAGCGCCAGGCCGCGCGCGTGAGCGGTGGCAGGGTGCGCGGCCTGGCGGGCTCGGACACGCGATCGCCTGTGACCGCGCGGAGGGGATAGTGGTGGGGCATCATGCGGCCTTCTTCGGCTTAGAGGGGCGAGGGATGTCGCGCGGCCATTCGAGGTCGGCGGGCCAAGTCTCATCGAAGAAAGCCATCACCTTCTTGAAGGTCAGGGTGCGGCAGTCTCCGCCTTCCTTCAGCTTCTTGAAGAAATCGCCCTTCCCGAGCGCGCGCATCGAGATTGCGAAGTGCGTTACGCTTTCATGCGCGGCGAGCGCCTCGGCGAGGTCGATGAGTGTTTGTCTCTGATCCATGGCACAATATTAGCCATAGTGAGCCATCTATTTCAAGCCCAGTTTGGCTAAGTATTGTTGATTTAGCCAAACTTGGCTAACTTGCGGCAATGGACCCGATTCTAGATGCAATTGATGAGGCACTGAAACGGCGAGGCTTATCAGATGCTGCGGCGTCTAAGCTCGCCGTCGGGAACTATTCGCTCTTGAAAAACATGAGGGCCGCGAGGGGAGATGAAAAACGCTATTCATTCCAATCTCTTGCGAAGCTTGCCGATGTCTTGGGGCTCGAATGTTATTTTGGACCGCCGCGAGATGTAGGGCCGGTAGAGCGGGTGGCAGTCGAAGGCGCTGACTACGCCCACGTCCCGCTGCACAATGCCATGCTTGCCGCGGGGGCCGGGGCTGAAAACGGCAGTGAGGAGATAGTCGACCACCTCGCTTTTCGGCGCGATTGGTTGACCAGAATCGGCGTCTCGGCCTCCTCGGCAAGGCTGGCGCGGGTCTGGGGTGACAGCATGCAGCCCAGCCTCTGGGCGGGCGATATGATCCTGATCAACACCAGCTCCAGAGAGCCGCCCCTGCGCCGGCGCGACGCCCGAGATCAGCGCCGGTCACCCATCTATGCTCTGATCGACAATGGCGAGGCGCGGGTGAAGCGGATCGAGCGCCCCACGGAAGATCAGATGCTGTTGATCTCGGATAGCCCGGACTATGCGCCCGAACTGCGCCGGGGAAGCGATGAAGCGATCACGATCGTCGGTAAAGTGGTATGGTGGGGCCATACGGCAAAGGAGTAAGGGCATAGACACGCGATACATTTCCTCGTTGGAGGCATTGATCGTCACGAATATCAGCGACGGCGCATGGCAGTTGCGCAAGAAAGTTGAGCAGTTCCTGGCGGAAAACGGACCATGCGCAGCTTTGCCGACCACCGGCCCGAAGAAGGATCTGGAAAGCCGCGTGGTTGCGCTACGTCGATGGACGAATGCTAAACTGCTTCAGGCTTCCCGCCTGCGGCAACTGAAAGATGGGCGCTTTCCTCTTTGGGTCTATCTGGCCAGTGACTGCCCGGCGCACTCTCATCTACATGGTGTCGCGTTACTGAGCGATCATGTGTTCTGGGACAGCTACTTCCCGCCGAATGGCTGGTTCTGCAATTGCCGAGTCGCAGGTGCGCGCAGTGCTGCAGGCGTGCGTCGTCTTGGCGGCGATCCGGAGAAGGTGCTGCCAGAAGGCTGGGATATCCCGCTGCCTGAAACCGGACTTCCAAGGGGCATTGAAGAGGGGTTTTGCGGCCAAACCGTCCCCGGCATGGCCGCACGCCTGGAGGCGCTGCGCCTCCATTTTCGGAACGAAGTTGAGGAAATTTGAGGCAGAGGGGATGTGTGTTTCTGAGTTGGACGACTGGATCCCATGCGGTACTCAGTAGAGGTCTTTTAAAGAAAAGGTATATTCGGATTTAGGTGTGGGATCAGATATTGACACATAGGGCCAATGGCCCTATATTTGATGCTATCAGAAGGGCAATGGTGCCCGCCTGACTAGGAGACAGACAGATGACCATCTTCCTCGAATATGATGAGACCAGCGCCCGCCTGATGGACGGCGACGAAATCTGCCGCGTTTTTGCATGGCCGGCTGCCGGAGGCCATGTGCGCGAGACCGTATATCCGCGCCATGGAGAGCCCTTCAATCGGGCGATCTGCTACGCCGGAAGCAGCCTGACCATTCTGACCGAGGACACCCCGGCCGCCACCGCCAAGCATATCGCTCAGGCATGCGGCATTCCGACCGGCGATATCGTCGCGGCATGATATGACCCCGACAGACCTGAAATCATTCCGCCACTCCCTCGGCCTAAGCGCCGAGGGGTTTGCGCGCTTGGTCAATGTATCGGACGGACGAACCGTGCGCCGGTGGGAAGCGGGGCAACGGGATATTCCCGGCCCTGTTGTGGTTCTATTGAGCGCCATCATGGATAGTCGCGCCGTGCGGCGATATTTCGGCCTGTCCCTGCCGGAAGATTCCACACCCAAATCCGAATAGCCCAAAAGATGATGAGCTATGCGATTTGTGCATAGCTATGTGATTGCCCTCTGTGGCAATATTTTTGTCGTTTCGTGGCAATATTTTTGGCGCGCTACACGCCGCCCGCGGAAGGACGGGTCCATCGCCGGGGGAACCCGTCCGGCGACCGGAGGTCAACCTAACACAAAGCGGCCGCCAGATGCGCCGACGCTTGGACGCCATCGATCAGGATCGTCTGCGACCGGACCGCCAAGGGGGGTTTTAGACGAGACATGCCGGCACAGCCCAGCACGACCGATGTCGCACCGGTCACCCGGGCCTTCCGGATGGTCGCCTCAAGCTGGGCCTCGACGGCGTCACCGCCCGCC
Organism: Pseudodonghicola sp.; assembly: GCA_050177915.1. GTDB lineage: Bacteria > Pseudomonadota > Alphaproteobacteria > Rhodobacterales > Rhodobacteraceae > Pseudodonghicola. The sequence continues at coordinate 4,506 of JBFXGQ010000440.1, forward strand.
TCC
>JBFXGQ010000441.1:0-4508 GCA_050177915.1 Pseudodonghicola sp.
CAGTAGTCGAGATCGAGCAGAACCTCGGGCTTGTACTTGCCGTCCTCGCCCTTCAGTTCGAAGGGCGCGCCGCCCTTGGTCGCCACCAGCCGCAGCCGGATCGCGCCGACGCCCGGCGCCGCGGTCTCGGCCTTGTCCAGCACCTCGGACCAGGCCTTGACGGTCTGACCGGCGAAGCAGGGGTTGGCATGCGCCCCACCGTTCAGACCGACGATCATCTGCGCATTGGCCAGCCCGTTGAAGCTGAGCGCGCGGGCCATCGAGATCACGTGGCCGCCATAGATCAGCCGGCCCTCGGGGCGGAAGGTCAGGTCGAAATGCACCTTGGCGGTGTTCTGCCACAGGCGGGTGGCCAGCATATGCTCGGCCTCCTCGATGGTGACGCCGTCGACGTGGTCGATCATCTCGCCGACCTCGTAATCGCCCCAGCGATGTGGCTCGCCGGCGAGGGTGAAGTCGTAATCGGTGAAATCCAACCCCTCGGGGATCACCAGATCGGCGGGCGGCAGAACCTTCTTCAGCTCGGGCACCACGGTGTCGGGCGCCGGCGCGTCGAGGTTGGATTTGCGCACCATCACCCAGCGCACGTAGTCCATCACCACCTCGTCGCGCTGGTTCAGACCGCGGGTGCGGACATAGACCACGCCGGTCTTGCCGTTGGAATTCTCCTTCAGCCCGATCACCTCGGACTCCGAGCGCAGGGTATCGCCGGCATAGACCGGCTTCAGCCAGCGGCCCTCGGCATAGCCGAGGTTCGCCACCGCGTTCAGCGAGACATCCGGCACGGTCTTGCCGAAGACCACATGGAAGGCCGCCAGATCGTCGATCGGGCTGGCGGGCAGCCCGCAGGCCTGGGCGAAGGCGTCCGAGGAATAGAGCGCGTGGCGCGCCGGATAGAGCGCGTGATACAGCGCCCGCTCGCCGCCCGACACGGTGCGCGGCACGGCGTGTTTCAGCACGTCGCCGACGGCGTAATCCTCGAAAAACCGACCCGGATTGGTCTTGGCCATATCAGTGTTCTCCCAGTTTCATCTCGGGGGTGTAGGCGACCTCCACCTCTTTGGTGACCGCCTGGCCGCAACGCATCACGCCGCGCGCCGCGTCGAAGGCATAGCTGGGCGCGCCATGCAGCACCCAGCCCTGGGCCAGCGCCTTGCTGACCTTGTGGCAAAAGGCCGAGGTGTCGTCCTCGGTCAGGAAACGATAGAGCGTTGTCATGAGGGGAAGGGCCAGTATCCGAGCAGTCCGTGAATATAGCCGATGATGCCCATCAGCACGATGGAGGCGACGAAGAACATCGCGTCCTTGGCAAGGGTCCCGGGCACGCCCGGGGTCCAGTCGGGTTCGGCCCGGTTGATCACCTTCATCTCGACCAGCGCCCACAGGAACAGGCCGCCGAACAGGATCATCGAGGCGACATCGCCATTGACCAGCAGATGCGCCACCGACCAGGCGTGGATACCGCCCAGCATCGGATGGCGGACCTTGTTCAGGAGCAGCCCCTTGGTGCCCGCCGGGCTCATCAGCCAGATGGCGATCAGCACCAGCAGGTTGTTGATGTGGATCATGAAGGACGGCGGCGTCCAGACCGCAATGAACGGCGTCGCGCGGAAGCCGATCACCATCAGCACGATGGAAATCAGGATCAGAACCGCAACGATGCCCTTGCCGGCATTGCCCATCCGCGCCCGGCGCACCGGCGCCACCCGCTTGAACAGATGCGCCGCCCACCACAGCGCCAGGCCGAGAATTAGAATGATAAAGCCCATGACGGCTTACCCCGCTTGCAATGCCTCGATGGCCTCAGCTTTTGCCAGAATTTCACGCGCGGTTACAACATGCAGGTTCTCGACGATCTTGCCGTCGACCACCGCGACCCCCTGCCCCGATGCCTCGACCTCCTCAAAGGCGGCGATCTGGCGGCGGGCCAGGTCGATCTCGGCCTCCGACGGCGCGAAGGCGGTATTGGCCACATCCACCTGTGCCGGGTGGATCAGCGTCTTGCCGTCGAAGCCCATGTCGCGGCCCTGGGCGCATTCGGCGGCCAGGCCTTCGTCGTCCTTGAAGGCGTTATAGACGCCGTCGACGATCACCAGCCCCTCGGCCTTGGCGGCCAGCAGGCACAGACCGAGGCCGGTCATCATCGGCAGCCGGTCGGCGCGGAAGCGGGTCTGCAGTTCCTTGGCCAGATCGTTGGTGCCCATCACCATGCCGGTCAGCAGCGGATGCGCCGCGATCTCGGCCGCGTTCAGCATGCCGCGCGGCGTCTCCATCATCGCCCAGATAGGCAGGTCGCCGGTGATCGCGGCCAGCGCGTCGAGATCGGCGGCCGAGCCCACCTTGGGCAGCAGCACCACATCGGCGTCCATGTCGCAGACCGCGCGGGCATCGTCGGCGCCCCAGGGGGTGTCCAGCCCGTTGATCCGCACGATCTTGACCCGCGCGCCATAGCCGCCCTCGGCCAGCGCCGCCTTCAGCGTGTCGCGCGCGTTGCCCTTTTCATCGGCCGAAACCGCATCCTCCAGATCGAAGATGATGGCGTCGACCGGCAGGCCGCGGGCCTTGTCCAGCGCCCGGGGCTTGGAGCCCGGAATATAAAGGACGGAACGGTAGGGGCGCGAACGGGGGTCCATGAATCTCTCCTCGGGTCATAATGTTGCGCCGGAAAGGGACATTCTTTTCCGGAAAGTTCAAGCAAAAATCGCCGCGACGCAGCATCAGTGCAATGCGCAACGGCCTGCGCGCGCGGGCTTAAGGCGGTGTCAGCCTCTGTCCGGCAGCGTTCCGGGCCATAATGCAACGGAAAGGGGCACAGCGATGATCCGGCAGATGGCAGCATTGACGACGGGGCTCGCGCTGGCGGCACAGCCGGCGGCGGCCCAAGACCGCAACTGTGCCGCGCGCGATACGGTGGTGGCGCGGCTGGGCGCGATCTATGGCGAGACCCGGCGGGGCCTCGGGCTGGTGTCGCAGGGACAGGTGATGGAGCTTTTCGCCTCCACCGAGACCGGCAGCTGGACCATCGCCGTGACCCTGCCCAGCGGCATCACCTGCCTGATCGCGGCGGGCGAGGCCTTCGAGTCGTTTGCCGAGGCGCCGCCGCCCGCCGGCAGCAGGGGCTGAGCTCAGCTCAGCCCGTCCCAGATCAGCTTGCTGCCGGTGATCAGCAGCAGCACATAGGTCAGCCCGAAGAACACCCGCTCGGACACGACGCGATGCGCCCGCACCCCCAGCCAGGTGCCGAACAGCGCGAAGGGTGCCAATGCCAGATCGGCCACCGCGGTCTCCAGCGTAAACATGCCCAGCACCGCGTAGGGGATGAATTTCATGATGTTGATCACCCAGAAGATCAGCACCGTGGTCCCCTGATACTGACCCTTGCTCAGGCGGCGCGACAGCAGATAGACCGCCGCCGGCGGCCCGCCGGCATGGCTGACGAAGCTGGTGAAACCGGTGATCGCCCCGGCCAGCGCCCCGGCCCAGCCCGGCAGGCCACGGCCCGCCATCCGGATCCAGCCGCGCCCGCGACCGACCTGCCAGAGCACAAAGAGGATCGAGATCGCGCCGATCAGCAGCCGCATCAGATCCGCGTCGGCCAGCCGATACAGCAGCACCCCCAGCGCCACGCCGGGCAGCGCGCCCAGCAGCATCAGCCGCGCCTCGGGCCAGTGCCAGGTGCGCCAATAGGGCCTGAGCGAGGCCAGGTCGATCAGCATCAGCAGCGGCAGCATCAGCCCCAGCGCCTGCCCCGGCTCGAGGATCAGGGCCAGAATCGTGGAGGAGGCAAAGGCCGCGCCGGACCCGAACCCGGCTTTGGAGACACCGGCAAAGACCACGGCGAAGGCGGCCAGGGCGAAAATCGTCGGACTGAGTTCGATCATGGTAGCTGGGCCTAACACTCAGGAATTACGAAACCTTTTGACGACGCCGCCCAATTTCTGCGCTGCTGCGCTGCGGCATGCCCCCGCGCGGAAGCCTTGCGCGCGGACAGGATTGGCACTAGGCAACCGGGAAATTCCAACCCGACCGGAGATTAGTTCCATGGCCAGACCCAAGATTGCCCTGATCGGTGCAGGTCAGATCGGCGGCACGCTCGCACACCTCGCTGCTCTGAAAGAACTGGGCGACGTCGTCCTGTTCGACATCGCCGAAGGCACCCCGGAAGGCAAGGCGCTCGATATCGCCGAATCCGGCCCCTCCGAAGGGTTCGACGCCTCGCTGAAAGGCACCCAGTCCTATGAGGACATCGCCGGCGCCGACGTCTGCATCGTGACCGCCGGCGTGCCGCGCAAGCCCGGCATGAGCCGCGACGACCTGCTGGGCATCAACCTGAAAGTCATGAAATCGGTCGGCGAAGGCATCGGCAAACATGCGCCCGACGCTTTCGTGATCTGCATCACCAACCCGCTCGACGCGATGGTCTGGGCGCTGCAGAAATTCTCGGACCTGCCCGCGAACAAGGTCTGCGGCATGGCCGGCGTGCTGGACTCGGCCCGCTTCCGCCACTT
>JBFXGQ010000442.1:0-4488 GCA_050177915.1 Pseudodonghicola sp.
AATGCGGGCAGCTGCGGCATGACCCCGACGCGGAGCATTGCACGCACTGCGCCCATCTCCTGACCATCCCCCCCGTCGGGGCGGATTAGGCGGCCAGGGCGGCGAAGGCCAGCAGCGCCGCGATCTCGGCCAGCTGCTGCGCGGCGCCCAGGATGTCGCCGGTCTGACCGCCCAGCTTGGCCCGCGCCAGCGCGCCGCCGCCGCAGACCGCCAGCCCGGCACAGAGCCCGGCGGCGAGGGCAGGGGCCCCGGCCAGGACCAGCGCCAGCCCCAGCGCCAAGGTCCCGGCCCCGGCGGCGGTGCCGGCGCCGGGGCGACCCACCGCGCGCGACAGCCCGCCGGCGCGCGCCGGGGGCAGGGCGGCCATCAGCGCCGGCATGCCGGCGCGCGACAGCACCGCGGCGGCGATCACCGCGCCCCACAGCCCGGCGGCGATCAGCCCCGACAGCGTGCTCCAGCGCAGCCCGACCGACAGCACCAGCGCCAGCACGCCATAGGACCCGGTGCGGCTGTCCTTCATGATCTCCAGCCGTCGCTCCGGCGTCAGCCCGCCCCACAGCCCGTCGGCGGCATCGGCCAGCCCGTCCTCGTGCATGGCACCGCTCAGCAGCACCTGCACCGCCAGCAGCAGCCCGGCCGCCACCGGCGCCGAGAGGCCGAGGCCGAGCGCCACCGCACCCAGCAGGCAGGCCGGCACCGCCACCGCCAGCCCGGCCAGCGGCCAGGCCCAGCCCGATTGCGCCTGCCGGGCAAAGGCGTCGGCGGGCAGATGCGGCAGCGGCAGCCGGGTCAGCAGCACCAGCGCCAGCGCGCAATCGCGCAGTGCCAGTCGGGGAATGTCGCTTTTTGCCATCGGCCGGCCCTTTCCGGGGTTGTCGCGCGGGGTCACGGGTTTAAACACCGGGGCCTGATCCGATGCAACGAGGCCGGCCCATGCTCCCCGATTTTCAAGACCTCCGCCAGTTCCGCAGCCTGCTTGCCGGGGCGCCGGGCCCCGATACCGCCGCCCGTGCCGCGGCCGAGGCGCGCAACGGCCAGCTGACCAAGCCGCCGGGGGCGCTGGGGCGGCTGGAGGATCTGGCGATCTGGTATGCCGGCTGGCGCGCCGACCCGCGCCCGCGCATCGCGGCGCCGCAGGTGATCGTCTTTGCCGGCAACCACGGCGTGGTGGCGCAGGGGATCTCGGCCTTTCCCGCCGATGTCACCGTGCAGATGGTGGCGAATTTCCAGGCCGGCGGCGCCGCCATCAACCAGCTGGCGCAGGCGGCAGGCGCCCGGATGGATGTGATCGCGCTTGAGCTCGACCGCCCCACCGCCGATTTCACCCAGGCCCCGGCGATGACCGAGGCCGAGCTGGTGGCCGCGCTGCGCGCCGGCTGGGAGGCGGTCGATCCGCAGGCCGATCTGCTGGTGGTCGGCGAGATGGGGATCGGCAATACCACCGCCGCCGCGGCGCTCTGCCATGCGCTCTATGGCGGTGAGGCCGCCGACTGGACCGGCCGTGGCACCGGCGTCGACGACGCCGGGCTCGCCAACAAGACCCGGGTGGTGGCCGAGGCGGTGGCGCTGCATCGCGACCGCATCGGCGACGGGCTGGATGCGCTGGCGCATCTGGGCGGGCGCGAGATCGCCGCCATGGCCGGCGCCATCGCGGCGGCACGGTTGCGGCGCATCCCGGTGCTGCTGGACGGGTTCATCTGTTGCGCCGCCGCCGCCTCGCTGGCCTCGGTGCACGCCGGCGCGCTCGATCACGCGCTGGCGGGCCACAGCGGCGCCGAACACGGCCATGCCATGTTGCTGCAGCGGCTGGGGAAAGAACCGCTGCTGACCTTCGGAATGCGGCTGGGCGAGGGCTCCGGCGCGGCGCTGGCGATCCCGGTGCTGAAGGGCGCGCTGGCCTGCCATTCCGGTATGGCCACCTTTGCCGAGGCCGGCGTCTCCGACGCTTGATCCTGGGCGGCTGGGGCGGGCGGGAGGCCGCGCGCCGCCGCCCGTGCTTTCATCTTGGCCCAAATACCTCCGCCGGAGGCACGCCCCGCAGGGGCGTTCCGGCAGTCCCTCCGGGGCGGCGCTCAGGCCGACTTGCGCTCCTCTTCCTCGGCCAGCGCCAGCAGGGCCGATTCCAGCTCCTTCTCCAGCTCGCGCACCGAATAGCGGTCGTGGGTGTAAAAGGTCTGCTCGGCCTGCGCCGCCTCGTATTGGCTGAGGCCGACGTTCTCCAGCACATAGCGCCCGGCGCGCAGCGAGCTGTCGAAGAGCTCGCGCACGATGTCGTCGGCACCGGCCTTGTAGAGCGCGAAGACATGGTTGCGGTCGCGGGCGCGGGCGACGATATGCAGGTCCGGCCGTTCGCGCCGGGCATAGGTGACCAGCTTCACCACATTGTCGGGATCGTCCAGCGCCACCACCAGCACCCGCGCCTTGGCAAGACCGGCGGCCTTCAGCAGCTCGGGCCGGGTCGGGTCGCCCAGGAACCCCTTTACCCCGAACCGCCGCATCAGCTGGATGGTCTCCATGTCGTGGTCCAGCACGATGGTCTTGAAGCCGCTGGCGCGCACCAGCCGGTTGACGATCTGGCCGAAGCGGCCGATGCCGGCGATGATCACCGGGCCTTCCTCGTCGATCTCGTCGGGCTCCTGCGCGGGGCCGGTTTCGGTCAGCCGTTTCGACAGGATGTCGTAGAGGATGAACAGCAGCGGCGTGATCAGCATGGTCAGCGCCACGACCAGCAGCAGCTTTTCCGACAGCGGCTGCGGGATGACGTTCAGCTGGGTCGAGAAGGCCAGCAGCACGAAGGCGAATTCGCCCGCCTGCGACAGCCCCAGGGTGAACAGCCAGTGGTTGCGGCCGCGCAGGTTGAAGGCGCGGCCGACGAAGAACAGCACCACCCCCTTGGCCAGGATCACCAGCAGCGCCAGCCCGATCAGGTCCAGCGGGTCGGCCAGGAAGGCGCGATAGTTGATGCCGGCGCCGACGGTGATGAAGAACAGCCCCAGCAGCAGCCCCTTGAAAGGTTCGAGGTCGCTTTCCAGCTCGTGCCGGAATTCGGTATTGGCCAGCACCACGCCGGCCAGAAACGCCCCCAGCGCCGGCGACAGCCCCACCAGCGTCATCAGGAAGGAGATGCCGACCACGATCACCAGCGCCAGCGCGGTATACATCTCGCGCAGGTGGGAGGCGTGGATATAGCGGAACACCGGCCGGGTCAGATAGACGCCGGCCAGGATCACGAAGCCGACCGCGCCCAGGGTGACCAGCGTCACCGCCCAGCCCGGCAGCCCCTCGACCAGCGACAGCCCGGCGCCGGCGCCATGGGCGGCCTCCTCGGCGGCGCGCTGGATCGAGCCGTCGGTGCCGATGAAGGCGCCCGGCGGCGCCACCGCCAGCAGCGGCAGCAGCGCCAGGATCGGGATCACCGCGATGTCCTGGGTCAGCAGCACCGAGAACATCGACCGCCCGCCGCCGGTCTGCATCAGCCCCTTTTCCGACAGCGTCTGCAGCACGATGGCGGTCGACGACAGCGACAGCGCCAGACCCACCGCCAGGCCGACCTCCCAGGTCTCGCCGGCCAGCATGGCGGCGCCCATCAGCGCCAGGGTGGAGATCCCCACCTGCAGCCCGCCGAGCCCGATCAGCCGGTGCCGCATGTCCCACAGCGCCCGCGGATCGAGCTCGAGCCCGATCAGGAACAGCATCATCACCACGCCGAATTCGGCGAAATGCTGCAGATCCTGGGTCTCCGATCCCACCAGCCCCAGCACCGGCCCGATCACCAGCCCGGCGGCCAGATAGCCCAGCACCGATCCCAGCCCCATCCGCGCCGCGAAGGGCACGGCGATCACGGCCGCGGCCAGATACACCGTGGCCTGATACAGAAAACTCTCCAAGTCGAACGCTCCTTTGCGGCGTCGGGGGGACGGGGTGGCGGTGCGGGCTCAGGTCGGCAGCGGCGCGTCGGGTTTGAGCTGATCCATCACGATCTGGCTTTGCACGCGGGCGACCGAAGGATGGGGCAGGATGATCTCGTGCAGCAGGGTATTCAGCGCCGGCAGGTCGGCGCAATAGACCCGCAGCAGATAATCCGCCTCGCCGGTCATGGTCCAGACGCTGATGATCTCGGGGCGCGCGCGCACCAGCCGGGCGAAGCTCTTGGCCTGTTCCGGCCCGTGGGTGCCCAGATGCACCTGGACGAAGCCCTGCACGTGCAGCCCCAGCTTCAGCGGGTCGAGCCGGGCGGAATAGCCGGTGATATAGCCCTCCGCCTCCAGCCGCTGGCGGCGGCGGCCGGCCTGGCTGGGTGACAGGTTCAGCAGATCCCCCAGCTCCTGCGCGGTCAGATGCGCGTCCTTTTGCAGCGCGGCCAGCAGCCGCGTATCGGTCTCGTCCAGCATGTGCGGCGTTTCCCTGTTTGTGCCGATTTTAGTGCGGCGATTTCGCGTGTAAAATCGGGTTCATGCGAAAGAATGCGCAAATCGCGTGTTCCGGATG
>JBFXGQ010000443.1:0-4486 GCA_050177915.1 Pseudodonghicola sp.
TCTTCTCGCGCCAAATACTCCGGGGTGAATTGGCCGCAGGCCAAGAGGGGCTGGCCCCTCCCGGCCCGCGGCCGGAGCCTCAGACGTATTTCAGCCCCTTCTCGACCAGCCGTCCACGCATGTCGTAGATGTCGAGGCCGAGCTCGCCTGCGGCCAGACGCTCGCGCTTGGCGACCTCGGCCGCCTCGCGCGCGCGGGCCTTCTTCAGCACGTCGACCGCCTCGTCGCGGCGCACCACGCAGACGCCGTCGTCGTCGGCGACGATGACGTCGCCGGGGTGGATCAGCATGCCGGCGCAGATCACCGGCACGTTGACCGAGCCCAGCGTCTCCTTGACCGTGCCCTGGGCGTAGACCGCCTTGGACCAGACCGGGAACTGCATCTCGCGCAGGTCGCGCACATCGCGCACGCCGGCGTCGATGATCAGCCCCCGGACCCCGCGCGCCTGCGCCGAGGTGGCCAGAAGATCGCCGAAATAGCCGTCCTCGCAGGGGCTGGTGGGGGCGAGCACCAGAATGTCGCCCGCGCGGCACTGCTCGATCGACACATGCACCATCCAGTTGTCGCCCGGCGGCGCCGAGATGGTGACGGCCGAGGCCGCCAGCCGCGCGCCGGTCTGGATCGGCCGCATGTAGCTGGCGAGCAGGCCCTTGCGGCCCTGCGCCTCATGCACGGTGGCGACGCCGCATGCACCCAGTCCCGCGACCACCTCGGGATCGGCACGCTCGATATGCTGCACCACGACCCCGCTGGCGCCGACGCCGATCCCGCTCATGCCAGTTCGTCCACGGTTTGCGGGAAGATCGCCTCGAAGCCTTCCGCATAGCGGCAGTCGCGGCCGCCGGCCTGACCGCCCGAGTTGCGGCGGAAGTGGTTGCCGCGGTTCTCGGCCACATTGGTGTAGAAGTTCCACAGGTGCTCCTGCCCCTGCATGCATTCGATGGCGGCGCGCTTCTTGTCCCACACCGGCGTGATGTCGAGGAAGACGTTGGGCTTCCAGCCCATCTGTTCGGTCTGATGCGGCTCGAACAGATAGAGCTGCGGCGCCCCCAGCACCTTCTGCCCCGGGTTGTGACCCCAGGCCTGGGCGATCATCCGGCACTCCAGTGCGAATTGCGTGGTGTACATGTGGTCGGTGTTATAGGGGTCCCATTTCGAATGGCTCATCATCCACCTGGGCTGCACCTCGCGGATGATGTCGACCATGCGGAACTTGGCCTCCTCGTCCAGCTTCAGGGGGTAGTCGCCCAGATCGAGGAAGCGGATGTCGTTGACGCCGAGCGCGGCGGCGGCATTCTCGGCCTCGGTGCGGCGGGCGGCCTTGACCTTGTCCAGCGTGGTGCCTTCCTGCTTCCAGAGCTTGGCGCTTTCGCCCCTTTCGCCGAAGGACAGGCAGGCCACGGTGACCTCATAGCCCAGCTCCTGATGCAGGGCGATGGCGCCGCCGCAGCGCCAGACGAAATCGGCGGCATGGGCGCTGATCACCAGCGCGGTTTTCTTGTCGGACATGCGGTTCCCTCCCGGCACGGTTGGCGTTGCGGTCTGGTTACGTCCGGGGGCCGGGCAAGGCCATTTCGTTTCCCGGCGGCCCCGATAAGATTTGTCTATAGCTGGCGACAGAGGTGGGCGCCGGCGCGGCATCGTTAACGTGCTATGCACAGCGCGTAACCCTGCATTGCGCGGTGGAAATCCCGGTTCCGCGATGCGCCGGGGCGATGTTAGGTTTCGCCATTGCCAGCCTTTGGAAGGGGACGGAATGTATCGGATCGGGTTTCTGGGCACCGGGCATATCGCCGCGCCAATGGTGCGGTTTCTGGCGCGCACCGGGCATGACATCACCGTGTCCGGGCGCAATGCCGAAACCGCCGCCGCGCTGAGAGCTGCCCATGGTGTCGCTATCGCCCCCAATCAGGAGGTGCTGGACCGGTCCGAGGTGGTGTTTCTCTGCCTGCGCCCGGGCGTCGCGCCCGAGGTGCTGGGCGGGCTGCGCTTTCGCCCCGATCATCAGATCATCTCGGTGATGGCGGGGGTGCCGCTGGCCGATCTCCGACGGCTCTGCGCCCCGGTGAAAGAATTCACCGTCACCATCCCGCTGGGCTATCTGGAACGCGGCGGCTGCCCGCTGCCGGCCTATCCGGACGTCGACCTGCTGGACCGGCTGTTCGCCCCCGAGAACACGGTGTTCCAGGTCCCGGACGAGCGCGCGCTGAACATGCATTTCGCCATCTGCGCCATGGTGCCCGGGCTGCTCGATCTGATGGAGACCGCGGTCGAATGGCTGGGGGCCGAGACCGGCGACACCCAATGCGCCGCCTATTACACCACGCAGGTGTTCTCGGGCTTTCTGGCCACCATGGGCCGGGCGCCGGGCATGCTGGCGCAGGAGCGCGACGCGCTGGCCACGCCGGGCTCGATCAGCCTGCAGATGACCGAGGCGCTGCATGCGGGCGGCGCCCATGATGTGCTGGCCGGGGCGCTGGACGACATCCGCGCCCGGCTGAGCGGCGGCTAGGCGCCGCGCCCCTGCGCCACCAGCCCCAGCAGCGCCTGCGAGATCGCGCTGTCGGGGTCGAGGAAATCCAGGATCACGTCGAAATGGTTGCGCCCGGCGATCTCCAGCGCCCGGGCGCTGCCGCCGGCGGCGGTGACGGCGGCGCAATAGGCGTGGGAGTTCAGCGAAAACCCCGAGGCCTCGTGTTCCGCATAGGCGGCGATCACCGGGCAGCGCGGCGTGCCGATGGTGCGGATCGGGCTGAGGTCGGTGACATCCTGCGCGTCCAGTTGCAGCCATTCCTGCGGAAAGGTGCGCGCGATCGGGTCGAGATCGAACAGCCCGCTCACCGGCAGGGCGCCGGCCACTGCATCCGCCGGCAAGTCGAAGCCGGCCTGCCAGCCCTGCGCCAGCAGCGTGCCGACCAGATGGCCGCCGGCCGAGCTGCCGGTCAGATAGATGCGGTCGCGGTCGATACCATGGGCGGCGGCATTGTGCCAGACCCAAGCCAGCGCCGCGCGCATCTGGCGCACGATCTCGCGCAGCGACACCGCGGGGGCGAGCGTGTAGTCGGGCACCACCGTGGCGATGCCCTGCGCCGCCAGCATCGGCGCCATGAACCGCGAGTCGAGCCGCGACAGCGCCCGCCAGTAGCCGCCATGGATGAAGATCACCGCCGGGCGCAGGTCGCCGCCCTGCCCGCCCGCGAAGATATCCAGTTTCTCGCCGCAGGGGTCATAGGCGATGTCGAGCACCGCCGGACAGCTTTCCACCGCGCGGTCGGACTGCGCCCGGTACTGCCCCATCAGCGCGCCGAACAGCTCGACGCTGACGGTGGCCCGCGCGTTATAGGCGCGGTCCAGCGCTGCCCCTTCCAGCGCCGCGCTCAGCGGCAGATCATAGCCCGACATAGCCCTGTACCTCCTCATGATCGCGGTCGAGATCGGCACCGCTGCCGCTCCAGACCGTGCGGCCCTTTTCCAGAATGTAATGGCGGTCGGCAAGCCGCTTGAGCACGGCGAGGTTCTTGTCGATCAGCAGGATCGACTGGCCCTCGGACTTCAGCAGTTCCACCACCCTCCAGATCTCCGCCCGGATCACCGGCGCCAGCCCTTCGGTCGCCTCATCGAGGATCAGGAGCCGCGGGTTGGTCATCAGCGCCCGGCCCACCGCCAGCATCTGCTGCTCGCCGCCCGACAGGGTGCCGGCCGATTGCTCGGCCCGCTCGCGCATCCGGGGGAACAGGTCATAGACCCGTTCCAGCGTCCAGGGATCGGCGCGTTTCATCCGGTTGGCGGCGGTGGCGATCAGGTTCTCGCGCACCGTCAGCGTGCGGAAGATCTGCCGCCCCTCGGGCACCAGGCCGGCGCCCAGCCGCGCCACCCGCTCGGGCGTCGCCCCGGTGATGGGGGTGCCGTCGAAGGTGACCTGGCCGCCGCGGGGGCTGAGCAGCCCCATGATCGACCGCACGGTGGTGGTCTTGCCCATGCCGTTGCGGCCCATCAGGGTGACCAGCTCGCCATCGTTCACCTGCAGCGAGACGTCGAACAGCACCTGGCTCTGGCCGTAGCCGGCCTGAAGGTTCGAGACGGTCAGCACAGCTCATCCTCCCCGCCCAGATAGGCTTCCCTGACCCGCGGATCAGTGCGGATTTCCTCGGCGGTGCCGGTCATCAGGATCTGGCCGTAGACCAGGACCGAGATCCGGTCGGCCAGCGCGAAGACCGCCTCCATGTCATGTTCGACCAGCAGCATCGAGACCTCGCCGCGCAGCCCGTCGAGCCGCGCGATCATCTGCTGGCTTTCCAGATGGCCGAGCCCGGCCATCGGTTCGTCCAGCAACAGCAGCCGCGGCTGGCCGGCCAGCGCCATGATCAGCTCCAGCTGCTTCTTCTCGCCATGCGAGAGGTCGGCGACCAGGGTCTCCGCCCGGTCGGCCAGCGCGCTGTCCGCCAGCAGCCGATCCGCCTCCTCCCAGACCGCGCGGCGGCCGGCG